>JAJRRR010000075.1 GCA_024279285.1 Planctomycetota bacterium | reverse complement strand
GCCCCCGGCCCCGGTCGCTCTTGCCCAAGGGGGCCAAACCTCTTAAGATCGCAAAAGCCCAACAAAAAAGGTCCGACCGCTCCAGGTCGGGCCATTTCTGTTCCGTTGCGACAAATTCTCCGGTTGGATAGGGAAACAGCTCGTGGAAGCAGATTGGATTTGGATACTCTTGGCAGCCGAAACCGGGGGAGCCAGTTCCTGGTGTATGCTCCCGAGTTTCCTGGCTATCATCTTTTTGTTCTACTTGCTGTTTATCCGGTCCGAAACCAAAAAACGCGCCCAACACGAGGAAATGATCCGCCAGTTGAAAAAAAACGACCGCGTGGTGACCATCGGCGGCATCTACGGCACTGTGGCCAGTGTTTCCCAGGAGAAAGACGAAATCGTGCTTCGGGTGGACGAGAACACGAACACCAAAATCCGTGTTTCACGACGCGCTATTGCCCAAGTGCTCAAAGACGATCAGGACTCCAAAGACTCCTCCTGATCCTGGAAGAAAGGTGAACTATGGACTGGTTGTTAGCCCAAGCAACCCCGTCTGGGAGTACTTTGAGCCCCTATGCCAAGCTGCTGCTGGCTGTGGGGATTATCGTGGTTTCGTATGTGGTGGGCCGGGTGCTGAGCCGACGGTTGCGCATGCCGGACCACGATTGGAAGTTCGGGCTGGTGTGCTTCACGCTGCTTTCGGCCGGGATCATCACTGCCTTGGGCTGGCCCCCGCGGTTGGGTATCGATCTGAGCGGTGGGGTGATTCTGGTCTATGAAATTAGTCCCGACTCGGAAGTGGACAGCCAAAAGCTGGACACCCTCATTCGGATCATTCGCAACCGTATTGATCCCAGCGGAACCAAACAGATCACCATCCGTCCTTTCGGACAACGCCAAGTGGAGATCATTATCCCTCGGGCCAGTTTGGACGAGGTGGAACAGGTCAAGCGGAAGATCACCAGCATGGGCACGCTGGAGTTTCGGATTTTGGCCGACTCGCGTTGGGGGCAGCAGGACTTGCGGATCATGCGGTTGGCTCGGGCATCCACCGGACGCGAAGTGCGCGATGAGGACGGCACCCTGCTTGCGCGTTGGGTTCCAATCGTCAACAAACCGGAGGTGATTCAGCAGTTTCATGCCCCCACCCCCGAAGGTCAAGTGGCCAACCTGAAAGGATTCGCCACACGCGAAATCCAAGTGCCCGGCCAGGAACAGCCCCGGGTGGAAATCCTGGTCAAAATGGATCCTTACAATGTGAATATGGGCGAAGATGGAGGGCACCTGATCCGTGTCAGCAAAGGTGTGGATCAAAGAGGAGGGCCTGCGGTTAACTTCACCTTTGATGCCCAAGGCGCTCATCGCTTCTCCCGACTCACCGGCGAGAACCTCCCCCGAGGAGACTTGAAACGCCATCTGGCCATCATCCTGGACGGCTTCCTCCAATCTGCTCCCACGATCAACGAACAGATTGAAGCCTCAGGACAAATCAGCGGGAACTTCACCCCGGAGGAAGTGGAAGAATACATTGCCATCCTTCAGGCTGGTCAGTTGCCCGCAGAGCTGATCCGCGATCCCATCCGAGAACAACGCATCAGCGCCACCTTGGGCGCGGACATGGTCCAGCGAGGGATGTGGGCCATGGCCGTCTCCATGATCGTAGTGTTGCTGTTCATGGTCTTTTACTACCGGTTCGCCGGACTGGTGGCGTGCGTGGCCCTGCTGCTGAACTTGCTGCTGATTTTGGGGGTGATGATTGCGATCAAGGGGGCTTTTACCTTGCCGGGGCTGGCCGGGTTGATCCTCACCGTGGGTATGGCCGTGGACGCTAATGTGCTCATTTACGAGCGCATTCGTGAAGAAATGGACAAAGGCTCTTCGCTCCGCATGGCCATCCGCAACGGGTTTGCCCGAGCCACCACCACCATCGTAGATGCCAACCTCACCACTTTGATTACGGCCATCATCCTCTATGCCATCGGAACCGACCAGATCCGCGGCTTTGCCGTGATTTTGTTCCTGGGCATCATCATGAGTATGTACACGGCTATCTTCTGCTCACGGCTGATCTTTGATGTGGCCGAACGCCGCTTCCGGCTCCAAAAGCTCACCATGATGCGACTGTTCACCCGCCCGAATTTTGACTTCCTGGGCAAGCGTCGTGTGGCGTTGGTGGGCTCGTTGGCTTTGATTGCCGTGGGTATGGCCGCTGTGGTGGCCCGAGGACGAAACCTTCTGGACATTGACTTCACCGGCGGCACCTCGGCCGAAGTGGTCTTCCGCATCACCACTGATGACCAGGGCCAGCCCATTGACATTGCCTATGTACGCCGCAAGCTCCAACAGTGGAACCAACAAGTCCAGCAAGCCCCCGAAGACCAGTTGCCCCAAGTGTTGGGTCAGGAGCTTTACGACCAGTTGGCCTCGCTGGCTCAGGATCAGGATTCGGAGTCTTCTGTAGCTCAGCGTGTGCGAGAGCTGGCCCAACTGCCCGATGTCACCGTCAGCCGCCTGGAATCTCTGACTCAAGAGGTCCAAAGCACGCCCCGGTTTGTGATCAACACATCCAATGCGAACATTCGGGCGGTGGAGCTGGTGCTAGCCCAAGTGTTCCACGGCCAATTGGCCACTAACCAGATGAGCTACGAGCCCCTTGCAACCCAGGAGCCTAAGCAAAGCCTGCCTGCTGACTCCCAAGAGGCCAAGTCCTCCCCTGACAAGAAGCCCGAAGGTTCTTCAGCTTCGGGTCAACCTGTTCAGGAAGAAAAAGCCACGCAAGAAAAACCTCAGTCCAGTTCCGACGACAAACCGTCTTCCGACTCGGAGCAAAAGCAATCCTTGCGGTGGCCGCTTTCCTGGTGGCCAGGAGAACTGGTGGCTCTGCTCCAGGCCGGCCCGGAAAAGCAAACCGCCCAAGACTCGGCTCCCCGGTCAAAAGCTTCTGCAGAACAAAACTCCTCCCCCGAGTCCCCAGAGTCCGGAGACCAGTCCAACGCCCAGCCCAAGCCGGTAGAAAGCCGTTTCCGACTGAAGTTTCAGGAACCGATCACTTACCAACACCTGGAAGAGTTGCTGCGTCAGGTGGTGGACCAGGGCGTGGAGTTTTCGCTCTCCAACCCGCTTTATGAACAGGGAGCCACCACGCCGTTTGATACTTGGGAACTGGCCATCAATGTGCCGGCTCCAAAGGCCCAGGAGTACCTAGAGCAAGTCAAAGCCCGATTGGAACGCGAACCTCTGTTCCCTTCGACCAACAACATTGGAAGCCAGGTAGCAGCCGGGATGCGTGGCCAGGCTGTGCTGGCCATGTTCTTCTCGCTGGTGGCGATCATTTTGTACATCTGGGTGCGCTTCCAGCGAGTCTCGTTCGGCTTGGCTGCTGTGGTGGCCCTGGTGCATGATGTGTTGGTCACTTTGGGACTGCTGGCCCTGAGTGCTTATCTGACCTTTGTGCCTACCATTGATCCGTTCAAAATTAGTCTGGAAATCCTGGCAGCGTTTTTGACCATTATTGGTTACTCCCTCAACGACACGATTGTGGTGTTTGACCGGATTCGGGAAGTTCGGGGCAAAAGCCCTCGTTTGACCCAGGAAATGGTCAACACGGCGATCAACCAGACTTTGAGCCGGACTTTGCTTACTTCGTTGACCACCTTGATCGTGGTGGTGATTTTGTACCTGTTTGGTGGTCAGGCCATTCATGGATTTTCGTTTGCGTTGCTGGTGGGTGTGATTGCGGGGACCTATAGCTCCATCTTTATTGCCTCTCCCACTTTGTTGTGGCTGTTGGGCCATCGGGAAGAAACACGCTCGGCCCAACCCGCGCCCCGACGCCCCGAGCCCACCCAAGTGTCCTCCGGCTAAACGGCGCCAGGGTGAAGGAAAAACCCCAAGCCGATCTTTGCGGAGTTTATCTAATCCCTACAATCGGACCTCTTTCTGAAGCGATGCTCCGGCCACTGGGGGGAGCAGGTTGCGCGTTGGCCGGGGGAGCGGGTATGTTTGGATTGGGAGCTCTCGGCAGGTCGTTTTGGAAAGCAGTGGCGTATGTCGCGGACTTTGGTGCGTGTGTTGGGTATGGGCGTTTTGGCCGCAGGGCCTGGAGTGGCGGCCCTGTTGGGCCCTCAGCCCTCCACAACCGACACTCCTCCGCACGGCTCAACTGCTCCCCTAGTGGCTGCTCCTTCGGCTCCCGTGCGATGGCAGGGTCCCGTGCCTTGGCCCTCTGGTGAGAGTTCGCCCCAGGGCCCTTCAAAGACTGGAAACGCTTCCTCCAAGCTGGCCCCGGTGGTGGTTCCCCAGTCCTCTCCGGATCAAGCATCTGCTGCGGGAGAGGTCCCCACGGCTCCTTCGGACCCACCTCCTCGTTGGGTTGAGCACACGATAGCCGATGGAGACTCTCTGCCGGAGCTTGCCCGACGCTATCTGGGCGACCCCGATCGGGCCGAAGAAATCTGGCAGTGGAATTGCGACCGGCTCTCCGATCCGGAGATGCTTCCAGTGGGCGAGCGGTTGCTCATTCTGGTAGAGGGCTGGGAAGAACCGTCGGAGCCGTAATCCGGGAAACTTAAGCGCCATGTTCCCAAGGCTTGGTTCTAGGAGGATCGCCGGGTGCGTCGTCGGCGGCGTTGGGGCCTTTGGGCTGCTTGCTCCAGCAGGTTCAGTGCCGTGGGGAGGTCCACTTGCTCGGGCACCATCCCTGAAGGCAAGCCTGCATTGATTTTTCCATCGGTCACATAGTGCCCATAGGGACCTTTACGAAGCAGGATTTCGGCTCCTGAAGGAGAACGCCCCAGGCTGCGCAAGGTCTGACTGCCTCGGGAGCGCGCCGCTTTGCCTTTTGGCTGCCGCAGCAGTTCCAAAGCCTGCTCCAAAGTTATCTCCAGAGGAGCAATGTCCCGGGGAATAGAGCGCGTCTCTTGGCCGCATTTGATATAAGGCCCAAACCGCCCGTTGTGCAGCACTACTTCTTGTCCTGATTCGGGATCCTGACCCAGAGTGCGTGGCAGAGCCAGAAGTTTCAGAGCCGTCTCCAGGTCCACATCCTCGGGTTTCATTCCCCGAAGCAGCGAGGTCCGTTTGCCCTCGGGATCGTCGTCCTGACCCAGTTGCACATAGGGCCCAAACCGCCCTTGCTTGAGCCAGACTTCTTTGCCCGTCTGAGGGTCTTGGCCCAGGAGTTTTCCTCCGGCGTGGGCTTGATCTAGCAGTTCCAGGGCCTTTTCCACCGTGAGTTCGTCCGGGGCCAGGTTCTCCGGCACCGTAGCCCGACGCTTCCCTTGTTCCAAAAACGGGCCATAACGCCCGATGCGCACATAGATTTCCTCCTGGTGCGGTCCGTGCTCCGGCTTGCCGATCAGGATGCGATTTACCTCGCGGACATCAATCTCGTCCAGCTTGGACTCAATAAGTTGCTTGAGTCCTTTGATTCGGGCCTTTTCGTCGCCAAAGTAGAAGGCCCGCAAGTATTCCACATGCTCGGCCTCGCCGCGGCTGATGGCGTCCAGATAGTCTTCCATTCGGGCGGTGAACTGGTAGTCCACCAACTCGGGAAAGTGTTTTTCCAGGAGTTGGGTCACAGCGATGGCAATCCAGGTGGGCACCAGGGTGTTGCCACGGCGCACTACATATTTGCGATCTAGGATGGTCTGAATGATGGTGGCATAGGTGCTGGGGCGTCCGATGCCCATGGCTTCCAGGGTGCGCGTGAGTGTGGCGTCGGTGTAGCGAGGAGGGGGTTGGGTGGTGTGGGCCCGAGGCTGCAACTCCTCCAAATGAAGCAGTTCCCCAGGGTTCACCTCCGGCAAGAGCTTTTCCTGATCGGCCAGCTCGGCCTCGGGATCGTCGGCCCCCTCCACATAGGCCCGAAGATAGCCCGGAAACTCTATCGTCTTCCCTCGGGCTTCAAATCGCACCCGTTGGCCTTCCTCCGTGGTGGCTTCTACCACGATCCAAGTGCGCCAACCGCGAGCGTCTTGCATCTGGCTGGCCACGGTGCGCTTCCAGATCAGCTCAAAGAGCTTGTACTCATCCTCGCTGAGCTCGTGGCGAATTTCTTCCGGCATTCGGAACGGCGTGCCTGCTGGGCGAATGGCTTCGTGAGCCTCTTGAGCGTTTTTGACTTTGGTGATGTATTGACGCGGCTCCGGGGGAAGATATTCCGGCCCATACTGCTCCACCACCAACTCTCGGGCAGCTTGAATGGCTTCCTGACTCAGCGAGGTGGAATCGGTGCGCATGTAGGTGATATAACCGTTTTGGTAAAGGTTTTGAGCCAGTTGCATCGTTTTTTGAGCCGAGAAGCGCAGTTTGCGGTTGGCCTCTTGCTGAAGTGTGCTGGTGGTAAACGGGGGAGCCGGCTTGGTGGTGAAAGGTTTGCGCTGCACTTCTATCACACGAAACTGGGCTTTTTGCAGAGCTTGGGCCAGAGCTTGGGCCTGATCGCGTTTCAGATGCAACAGTTGAGGATTTTTCAACTGGCCGGAGTCGGGATCAAAGTCTTTTCCTCCGGCCAGGCGCTGTCCTTGCACTTCTGTGCTGACGGCTTCCAAGAGGGCTTGAGGTTGCTTTTGCGGTGCGAGTCGGGCCAGCAGGTCCCAATACTCCACCGGCCGAAACCGCATCCGCTGGCGTTCCCGGTCCACGATCAGCCGCACGGCCACGCTTTGAACCCGACCTGCGGATCGGGCCAGACCGCCCAACTTGCGCCACAGAAGCGGGGAGACATCGTACCCGTAGAGCCGATCCAGAATGCGCCGGGTTTCCTGAGCGCGCACCAAGGACTCATCTATCCCGCGAGGATTCTTCAAGGCCTGCTGGATGGCTTCGCGGGTGATTTCGTGAAAGACCATCCGATGCACAGGCACTTTGGGCTGAAGCACTTCTTTCAAGTGCCAAGAGATGGCTTCTCCCTCGCGGTCTTCGTCGGTGGCCAGGTAAAGGGCTTTGGCCCCTTTGAGCAGCTCTTTGAGTTTTTTCACCTGTTGGCGTTTGTCGGGGGAGATAACATAAACGGGCTCAAAGTCCTGCTGGACATTGACGCCCAAGTAGGCCCAGGGTTCGCTGCGATATTGTTTTGGCAATTGGCGTTTGTTT
This sequence comes from Planctomycetota bacterium, assembly GCA_024279285.1. Classification (GTDB taxonomy): domain Bacteria; phylum Planctomycetota; class Planctomycetia; order Pirellulales; family S012-138; genus S012-138. The sequence goes on along the minus strand of JAJRRR010000075.1, from coordinate 13,149 downwards.
TCGGGCAGGTCGCGTACATGACCAATGGAGGCTTCAATGACGAAGTCTTTGCCGAGGAACTTGCTGATCGTTCGGGCTTTGGCCGGAGATTCGACGATCACCAGGGCTTTGCCGGAGGCAGCCGAGGACGGTTGGGCAGATCGCTGCTTTTTGGCCATCGCACTGTGTCGTTGTTAAGCAAAGGAGGCAAAGTTAGTTGCACGGGAAAGGGAGCCTACTCCTTGCCGCTTAGGCAGCCAAGCAGGCGGGAACCACTGGGCAACGGCGAGGGAATCCAGCCCCGTTGCGGTTCCCCGACAAGAGCCGGAGTGTTATAAAAAGCGGTGTTCAGGGACGAGCCGGGCCGTAGCCTCCTTTCGGGGAGGGCTGCGGGACGGGTGCCCTTGTGGTACAATCCCTACCTTGCACCACTTGGGATTGTCAAGAGACATTCTCCCCACCGCTCAAGGAAGGCACGATCATGGCCAGTGCGTTTGATAGGTTCCGCAAATACCAAAAGCAATTGCTGGTGTTTGTGGGTGTGGTGTGTATGGTGGCCTTTGTGTTTGCCGGGGTGGAGTGTGCCGGACCTGGCACCCCCGGAACCGACCCCGTGGTCCAAATTGACGGTATTACCTACACTTCGGCCGACATCCAGCAGTGGATCACCGACCGCCAACTGGCCAATGCCGTAGCCCGATTGATCCAAAACAAAGGTGGAAAAAATATCTTCTTTGGGCCTGCCACCCAACGGGATGTGGTGCACTTGTTCCTTTTGGCCCATCACGGACAACAACTTGGCATCCGCATCAGCGATACCCAAATCAATCAATTCCTTAGTGATGCGTGCCAGGGAAAAGTCACTGCCGAGGACATTCGTCAAGAGCTGCGGCAGCTTTCGGCCCGGGAAGCAGACCTGTTTCGGGCACTTCGCCGGGAACTGACCGCTGCTTACTTGATGGCCCTCCACATCCCCCCAGGCAACCCGCACTTCCCTCCCGGAGATATGCTCCAACAAGCTGAATTCCTGGCCGGAGGGGTCAGTGCCGGCAGTCCTTCGGTGTTTTGGGAAGTTTATCGTCGGGTGAACTTGCTGGCTCAAATTGAGGCCATTCCGGTGTCGGTGGAAGAAGCCCTGGGCCAGGTTTCCACTCCGGATGAGCAGACCATCCGCGAATTTTACGAGCAATACAAAGATCGTCTTCCCGATCCTAGTTCGCCCGAGCCAGGATTTCGTCGCCCGCATCGGGCCCGATTCCAGTGGATTCAAATCCCTTATGAGCGGTTCTTCCAGCAGGCTTTGAAAGAAATCTCCGAGGAAGAGATTGCTCGATACTATGAGGAGAACAAGCGGCAATTTCCTTACACGGGCTTTGAGACCGAGCCGCCGGAGAGCCACCTGCCGTTGATTGCCCCTCCACCGCGTAGGGTCTCCCAGGAACAAGGGCAACAGTCACCTGGAGCTGCAAAGGCCCAGCCGAGGCTTCCCCTGGTGGCTCCCCCTCCGGCTCAAACCCCCCCGGCTTCTTCCCAACCACAGTCCTTGCGTCTTAAAACTCGCAGGTTGCCTGTGCTTTTGGCAGCGTTTCAGAAGGGCTCGGAGTCCCCGTCCGAGTCGGGCCAGCAGGAGCGGTCTTCCCGGTCCGCTGCGGACAAGGAGGCTCCCGGTGAGCAAAGTGCTGCAACGGGCGATTCCTCTCAGCAGGAGTCTTCGCAGGAGAAGTCGGATCCGTTGGGCAAGATCCAGACGCTGGCTTCGGAGCTGCGGATTCCGGAGGATTTGCGTTCCGGTCCCACCCCCCAGTACGACCCCTTGTGGAAGGTCAAAGACCGGATTCGCCGTCTCCTGGCTCGCCGTCGAGCCAACAGGCGCATGGAACAGGTGGCCCTGGAGTTAATGCAACCCCTGCTGCGGTTCAGCCAGCGATGGACGCGTTGGGAAGCCTCCGGGGCCAGTGGTCCGGCGCCGGAATTCCCTGATTTGGATCCTTTGTTGAAAAAACATCAACTTCAGTTGGAACAAACTCCCTTGGTGGATGCCCGTACCTTGGCCGAGGAATATCCCTTGGGTAAGGCCAGCTTGGGGCGTACGGGTCCTCAGGGAATCTGGATCCCCCAGGCTTCGGTCATTTCGGTGTTTGCAACCTTGGGAGTCTATCAAGTAGAACAAGCCCGAGATGAACAAAGCAACCACTATGTGTTCTGGAAAGTGGAAGATGTGCCTTCCTATGTGCCGCCGTTGGAGGAAGTGCGGGAAGAGGTGATTCGGGCGTGGAAGATGAGCTGGGCCCTGCAAGTGGTCATGGCAGGGGTGAAAGAGAACATAGAAACCATCCGCAAAGCCGGACACACCCTTCGCCGTGAAACTCAGTTCACCGGCCAAAAGTACCTCCGACCGGAGCCTTTTTCCTGGTGGGAATTCCGGCCCGAGTTGGGTGGATACGCCATCCCGGAAATCCCAGGATTTGAACACATCGGTGAGGAGTTCATGTCCACGGTGTTCTCCATGAAACCTGGCGAAGTGGCACCAGCTATCAACTCCCCACGAACCATCGTCTATATCATCCGGTTGGAAAAGCTGGAGTACCGCGGGGGTCTGACTGAAGAACAAGCCCGAGAACAATTCCTAGCCGAAATGGCCCAGGTGACCCAACGAACCACTTTTGCCAGCTTCCCCTACCTGACTTTGCTGAGCTCTGAACGACGCAACTTGTTCCAAGCCTGGGAACAACTGTTGTATCGCACTTACCAAGTGCAATGGTATGTAGAACCATCCGACCGCTAGCCCGAGGGGGCAAACAATGCTGCGTGTGGTGTTGATGGGATTGGCCGTGGCAATGCTGGCTTGTGAGAACCCGTCTGCTCCGCCTCAGCAAACTGTGCTGGCTCCGGCAAAGCTGCCCCCCCCGGCGGAGAGTGCTACCCCACCGGGCCCTTGGCCCCAGTGGCGCGGACCCCAACAAGACGGCATCGCCCGAGAAACCAACTGGCGGCGCAACTGGGACCAACACCCACCTCAAATCCTTTGGAAAACCAATGTCGGCATTGGCTACAGCTCCGTGGCCGTGGTCCAAGGCCGACTCTACACCTTGGGCCACCGCGACGGGCAAGAGCACCTCTGGTGCCTGGACGCTCTGACGGGGAAACCTCTGTGGAAAGACTCCTATCCCGGCAAACTGGTGGATTACCTGCACAAAGGAGGTCCCGGAAGCACTCCCACCGTGACCGGAAAATATGTCCTCACCCTGGGCCGCGAAGGCCAACTGCGCTGCTACGAAGCCTCCAGCGGAAAACTTCGCTGGAGCCAAGAACTGCAAAAGCTGTTCCAGGTAGAGCTTCCGGACTGGGGATTTACTTGTTCGCCGGTGGTTGTCGGCTCGGCCGTGGTGGTGGATGCCGGATGGATTGCCGCTTTGGACCTGGAAACAGGCAAGCTGTTGTGGAAAACCGGCCCCTTTCGCCCCGGATATGGAACTCCCCTGGCTTTTGAAGATTCCCAAGGTCGCAAACTCCTGGCCGTGTTGACCAATGACGCTCTGGTGGTGGTCCGTCAACAGGACGGCAAGCTGGTGGCGAAGTACCCTTGGGAAACCCCTTATGTCACCAGCGCCACCACCCCCATCGTGCATCAAGACCACATCTTTATCTCCACCGGATACAACAAAGGTTGTGTGCTGCTTCGGCTCCAAGGAGACAAGCTGGTGAAGGTCTATGGCCACAACCGGATGGCCAACCACATGAACACTTGCATCTTGTGGGAAGGCCATCTTTATGGCATTCACGGCAACAGTCATGCCCGGCGGCAGTGCCGTCTGGTGTGCATGGATTGGGAAAGCGGCCAGATTCGCTGGCAGCAACGGGGATTTGGTTGTGGGGCTTGGACCTTGGCCGACGGAATGCTCATCATCTTAAGCGACGATGGCCGACTGTGCCTGGTGGAAGCCAATCCCCAAAAGTTTCGCCAACTGGGAGAAGTGAAGGTGCTGGAAGAAACCTGCTGGACGGTGCCTGTGCTGGCAGGTGGGATCATCTATTGTCGCAACGATCAAGGCGATCTGGTGGCAGTGGATGTTCGCCCGCGGTCTTAGCGTCCCGCAGGCAAAGAATGCCCTTGGGAATCCTGGATCCGATACAGGGCACTTCGGGTGCGTAAGAACAGTGCCCCGTGGGCCACCACCGGAGAAGCCATCATGCCGTCGGCCAGTTGGTTTCGGGCCAGCACTCGCCCCTCAGGACCAGCTTCCATCACGGTGGTCAGCCCTTCTTGGCTGAAGAAATACACGCGTCCTTGGGCCAGGAGCACGGAAGCCGAATAGTTGCCTCCGAGCCGCTTGACCCAAACCCGACGCCCGGTGAAAAGCTCCAAACAACTGGCCACTCCTCGGTCATCGACCAGGAACACCCAGCGGCCATCGCTTGCGATGCTGGAGCGCCGGGGTACATTGCGCACCACACGCCAGAGGACGCTCTTTGGGGAGATTTCCCCACGGTAGTGCTTCCACGGCAGGGCCCAAAGCTGAGCCCGAACATAACCCGTGTTGATCAACAACATCCCCCCGGCCAGCACCGGGCGAGAGACATTGGAAAACCCCCGATAGCGCAGCCGCCAAAGCTCCCGGCCCGTGCGAGGGTCGTAGCCGTAAATGGCTTGTGCTCCCGCGCTGACCAGCACCTCTCCCTGCGGCGTGGAGACCACAATGGGCGTGCTGTAGGCTTTGCGAAAGTCCGGATCAATGCCGGTGAAATCCACTGATCTGTTGGTTCGCCAACGAATTTCACCGGTGTGTTTGTCCAACGCCACCACATATTGCACATCCATCCCGTCGCAGTGAAAGATGAGCAAATCTTGCCACAAGATAGGGGAGGAGCCGGGCCCTTCTTTGTGATCCAGCTTCAAATCCCGACGCGACCACAGAATGCGGCCTGTGTGAATGTCCAAACACGCCGTGCCGTAAGTGCCAAAGTGCACATAAACTCGTTGGCCGTCCACCACCGGGGAAGGAGAGGCGTAGCTGTTCAGGGGATTGATCGGCTCCGGCTGAGGGTTTTCAAACACGAGCACTTGTCTGACGAGCTTTCCGGTTTGGGCGTCCACTTGGAGGGCAAATTGTTTTTTGCCTTCTTCGGTAGCGGTGGTCATCCACAGCCAGCGTTGCCAGATGACCGGGGTGGACCATCCGCGACCGGGCAAGGGAGTTTTCCAGACCACATTTTCCGTCTCGCTCCAACGCAGAGGCACAGGCCCTCGGGCCGTCCCGTTGGCCTGCGGACCCCGAAAATCCGGCCACTGCTGGGCCCAAACACTCGTGCCCCAAAACACCACCACGATCCAGCACCACTTGCTCATGGACACCTCCTGTTGTGCCAAACCAGGGATGCTGCAAGGTAGCATACCCAAGTTGCACCGACCACCGCTTTAGGAAAAAAGTTGACCGGCTCACAAACACGCATTTTAATCTCCATCAAGGTTGTGCGTCGGTGGTTTCCACTTTCGGTGAGCAGCAAGCAAGGGGCTATGGACAATCGCCGTGCACCGGATGAAAAGTGGGAAAACCCTTACGCACCTCCTCAAACAGCTTCCACTTCCACAGTCTCTGCTCAATTGGTCGGCGAGCTTCCCTTGGCCACTCAGTGGCAACGCCTGGTAAACTTCGTCGTGGACATGTTTCTGGTGCGAGTGTGGACGACCGGGATCGGCTTGGGATTGGGCTTGGCCCTCATGTGGATCTGGCCCGAAGCACTTGACTGGATGATTGATCAGCCGTTGGTTGGATGGGTCGTGGACATTAGCTCTTTTGTGCTGTACTTTCTGGTGTTTGAAGCCACATTGGGCCGCACTCCGGGCAAGTGGATCACCGGCACCAAGGTGGTCAACGAAGACGGCTCTCCGCCTTCTGCGGAAACAGTGCTGTGGCGCACTTTGATCCGAATGGTTCCCTTTGAGCCGTTTTCCTATCTGGGAGCTAATCGGCCCCGAGGGTGGCACGACCGGTGGAGCGGCACTTGCGTGATTCAGCTTTGGGGCAAAAAGTTTGATTCTCGCATGCCTTGAAACTCTGTAGTTTGCACTTCCCACAAGCAGTGATGAAAATAGTCATGCCCAAATTTTTATGACCAAGGAGATACGCATGAAAAAATCCGTCCTGTGCCCTTGGGGACCTTCGCGGCGTGGATTCTTGCAGGGAGCGGCAGCTTGGCTGAGTTGGAGACTATGTGGCATGAGAGTTCAGGCCCAGGAAAACCCGCCTGCCACAGCCGGTTCTCCCTCCCCTGATACCTCCAGGCTTGCTCAAACTCAACAACCTCGTCGCAGTCCTGAAACTGCGACCTCGGGTGCCAAAGAGTCGGCTATCCGTGTGCGAATGGTCGGTTCGGCCAACGCGCTGAAAGCCCTGGAAAAAGCCTACGCCACGCTCCAACGCGGGTCCGATCCGCTGGACGCCTGTTTGGAAGCCGTGGTCCAGGTGGAAAACGATCCGGAAGACTACACCGTTGGCTATGGCGGATTGCCCAACGAGCAAGGCGTGGTGCAACTGGACGCTGCGGTGATGCACGGCCCCACTCATCAGGCAGGAGCCGTCGCTGCGCTGGAACGCATCCGCAATCCTTCCCTGGTGGCACGCCTGGTGATGCAACGCACAGATCATGTCCTGTTGGTCGGCCAAGGAGCGTTGGAGTTTGCCAAAGCTCACGGATTTCGTGAAGAAAACCTCCTGACGGAAAAGGCCCGAAAAATCTGGCTCTACTGGAAAGAAAACCTCAGCGACCGCGACGACTGGCTACCTCCCCCGCCGGAAGAAGTGGACCCGGAAGTTTGGGACTACTTTGGGCGGCCCACCGGCACAGTCCATGTGGCGGCCTGTACGGCCGGGGGAGACATGGCTTGTGTGACTTCCACCAGTGGATTGGCGTTCAAGCTACCGGGCCGCGTGGGGGACTCGCCCATCGTGGGAGCCGGACTTTATGTGGACAACCAGGTAGGCACCTGCGGAAGCACCGGACGAGGGGAGGCCAACTTGCAAAACCTCTGCTCTTTCCTGGCCGTGGAGCTGATGCGCCAAGGCCACCCTCCGCGCGAAGCCGCCTTGGAAGTGCTGCGTCGCGTGCACCGCAAAACTCCCCAACGGCTCCGCGATCCCCAAGGACGACCCAAGTTCCAATTGAAGTTCTACCTGCTATCCAAAGACGGCCAATATGCTGGAGCAGCCATGTGGGGTCCCAGCCGCTTCGCCGTAGCCGACCAGCAAGGAGTGCGACTGGAACCCTGTGCGTTTTTGTTTCAGAAACCTTCCCAGAAGCGCTGATTCCCCGGTTCTTCCGGCAGAGCCCTGGCCCGTGGCTAGCCCTCCCCAGGCCCAAGGCCCACGGTGAAGCACAAAACCAAGGCAGCTTGAACCTCGCTTCCCTCTTGGCTCAAACGGCGAACTGACCGAGAAGGGAAGCAAACCGATAGTTTGCCGCTGCTAGCTGGCAGTTGCCGCCGACTGGTGCTTTTTGCCAGGCCACGGTCTTTTTTGCGTGGGGCTTTTTTCTTCGTTTTGTTATGTCCCTTGCACCGTTTGCTTGGCCCACTGCTGGCGGATTTCCAGCCCTACCTGGGGCCGGACCATGACGGCTGTAGCCAGATGGACGCTGCAAGCTCCGGCCTGGAGGTATTCCCGAACCCGAGGCCAGCTATCGGCTCCGCCCACGGCAATCAGTTTCATCGGAGAATCGAGCTCTTGGACCACCTGGGCAAAGAGCTTCAGTTGCTTCAAGCTGGGAGCGAAAGTGGCCCGACCGCAGATCCCCCGCCGCTGGCCCTCAAAGAGCAGACGGCCGTTGGGCCCCTGCACCTGGGCGGCCACAGAGTTGGTCATGGCCAGGGCTTGGGCCCAAGGCTGCAAGCTTTGCACCAGTTGGCTGGCCAATCGGGCATCTACCACATGGCCGATCTTGATCACCAAAGGCACCTCTGGCCCGATGGCTTCTCGGATGGCCTGGGCCACTTGGGCAGATTGTTCCGCGGATCGGTAAAGCTGTCCGTCGGGGGTGCAGACATTAGGGCAGGAGAAGTTGGCTTCGACGACTTGAGCTCCGGCTTGTGTGGCCCAACGGGCCACTTGAGCATAGTCTTCTTGCAACTCCTGGAGCGTTTTTCCGGTGCCGACCACTGACACACACAGCACTTTGCCCGGAGGGAGCTTTTCCCGAGCCCAAGCAACATCCCGTCGCCACACTTCCGGCTCCTGGCTGGGCATGCCAAACGAAACAGCCCAAGTGCCACGCATCTGTGGCGAAGCACGCACCACGGTTTCGTTTCCCTGTAAGGATTCGCACTCCACAGGAACTAGGTTTGGGAGCGGGTAGCAGGGCCAGGCCCGAGAACGCACGGTTTTGTACACCAAGATGTCAAAGCCCAAGTGGGCATAGTAAAGAAGCCACCGTGCATTGAGCAACGGACCGGCAGCCACACCCAGGGGGCTTTCTACCCGATGACCCAAAAACTCCCAGCGCTCCGGCACCGGCGGCTCCGGCACCTCGATCACCTCCGGAGCGTGATCGTAGTTCCACTGGTAGGTCTGCCCAGGGTCGTAGCGTGGCCAGTGCTGGGCTTGCTGTTGCCAAGTGCTGCTGTTCATCGGTCTTGGGCAGCCGGAGTGCTCTTGGGTTTTAAGTACCGATCAGCAAAGCGGAGATATTGCTGCCAGTCGTAGAGGGTCAAGTCGTGTTTGCCGGTGCGGATGTGATAGCCCAACACATCCATCACCGGCTGATTGACCGGCGGCTGCTTTTCCACGGCAAAGACCCGACGACCCAACAGGAGCGAATACACCGGAGCAGCGTGCTTGACGGCCAAAAACTCTCCCCGAGGATCGGCCCAAAGGTCCTCTTGAGCACTGGCCACATAGCAAGGCCGGGGAGCGATCAAGGCCAGGAGCATGTGTTGGTCCACAGGCAATTGGTCTTCGCGGTTGTTGAAGCGTTTGAAGTTTTCACAGAACCAGTGGGGAAATGAGGTGTTGATGCGCCAGAGGGTTTCGCCGAATCGTCGTCGGGACAAGGCAGCTCCGCCACATCCGGAGTTGTTGGAGATGGCCATGGCGAATCGTTGGTCTTGGGCGGCTGCCCAAAGGGCGGTTTTGCCCAATCGGGAATGGCCCAACACGGCCACCCGTCGGGCATCCACCAGGGGCTCTTGTTCCAGGTAGTCCAGGGCTCGGCTCAGTCCCCAGGCCCAAGCTGCAATCGCCCCCCAAGCGTCCCCGGGACGCTTCCCAGGAGGATCAAACGCCCCGTGCACGCCGTTGCGGAACCCGTCGTCGTAGTCCGGATCAATGTCGCCATAGTAGATAGTCACCAGGGCGTAGCCTCGGCTGAGGATGAGCCGCACTGGCCATCGGGAGCTTGCACTGCCGCGCCCGGCTGGGGTGACCCGATGGTCCTTCACCCCCGGACCAGATCGCATCCAGGAACGCGGCAACAAGATGGCCGGATCAGAGCAAATGGCATGGTTGCCCCGAAAGTTCAGTGCCAAAAACGCCGGCCAAGGGGATTTGCCTTGAGGAGCGTAGATGAGCAGGTCCATGGCGGGCTGGGACCGCTTGGTAAAAAACACCCGAACCTGCTTCCGCACCGCTGTGCCCCCGAGTGCCTGAGGACTTTGCTCCAGCACTTGAAAGCGGATTGGCACTGGTTCAGGGCTTCGCCCATATACATGCGTGCGAAACAGCTCCAAAATCTCCCCCCGACGACGATCCCACCACTGTTGGGCACTTCGCACCGGAGTGCCGTCGGCAAAACGCAACGGGTCGGGCAAAGTGTAGGGGGGAACCTTGCTTTCGTCATAGTTGGGCACAAACCGCTGAGCCCAAGCTCCACGAAATACCCCCAAAGCCACCACGCCAACGAGGAAAAGCTTCCCAGCACGCATAGTTTTTCCCCTTGGTGGAGTTGCGCTTCAGCATACGCCTTTAACGATGGCAGAGCAAACGCTGGGGAGCGGCGTGTGAGTTTCGGCTTGCGGCTTGCGACCTGCGCCTTGCGGCGCACAAGGATAAGCGGCTATTCCTGTTCCCTGCGCCAGAGAACAAATGGCCGCCTGATTCTCCATTGCCGTTCCCCATTCGCCCCTCCCATTTCATCTTTTAAGGCAAGTGGAAGTGCAGCAGTGTGGCATGTTCTTCCGGGGTGGCTTGGACCGCCGGGGCGGCAGCGGGGATCAAAGCCGTGTGGCCTTTGCTCAAAGGTTGTTCAAGCGGGTCCCGAGCCAAGGACACCTGACCCTCGATCACAAGCAAAATGTGAAACCGTCCATCGCCGCCGAAACGGCGCGGTTCCCGCAACCGGTGACGACGCACTACGAATTTGGAGCACTCGGCCAGGATTTCTTCTCCTTCTTGAGAACCGGGCCGAGGTAGTTGGGGGCGCACCGGACCGTGTTCAAAGTCAATCACGGCCAAGGCTTCTTGGATGTGCAGTGCTCGGGGCTTGCCGTCCGGACCCACGCGGTTCCAGTCAAACAGCCGGAAAGTGGTATTGCTGGCCTGTTGGATTTCGGCCAACACGAGCCCTGGCCCGATGGCATGCACCACTCCAGCAGGCAGCAAGATGCAATCGCCCACCCGAACCGGCTGACGATGCAGACACTGCTCTACGGTGCCGCGTTGCAGGTGGTCCAGGAGCGTGTTGCGATCCACCCCAGGCTGCAATCCGGCCCAAACCACCGCTTCATCTTGAGCTTCCAGAACGATCCAGGCTTCGGTCTTTCCCCAATCCGGTGGCTGGAGTCGGGCGGCTTGCTCGTCGTTGGGATGTACTTGCACCGAGAGGCGATCGTGGGCATCAAGAAGCTTCAGCAGCAGGGGAAAGCGTTCCCAGCGGGCCGATCCGGTCAATTCCTCAGGAGAAGTCTGAAGCAGTTCGTGCAGGGTTTTCCCAGCCCAAGGACCTGCCAGCACTCGGGTCTGATCGGTTCCGTGATCGGCCACTTCCCAGCTTTCGGCCCAATGGTCCCCAGGGCCAAGTTGCTTGCCCCACTGGGCCAGCCGTCGTCCGCCCCAAATGTAGTCCTTCAACACCGGCTCAAAACGCAAAGGATGATCCAAGGAGACACTCATGATTGCTGCTCTCCAAGAGGCCGAGAAGAAAGGGGCAGAGATGTAAGTTGGCCCGAAATCCCCCAGGGGTCAAGGGGCTGAGGTTTGTTGAGAACTCAAGGGCGGAAACTGCGGCAATTGGTCCAACTCGGCTCCGGCGTCTTTGTTGTCGGTGGCGGCTTTTCGGGCGGGATTGTTTGGGGAGTGTTGGAGCCGAAAATGCTGAGGCAACAATGCGTGGTAGGGCTCCTCCTCAGGCAACGCTTCCCCCAGCACCATGCTTTCCGTAGGAGAAGGGTCGTCCACCCATTTGAGCCGGGCCCATTGAGCTGGCGAGACGGCTTGGGTGGAGCCTTCCTGTTGATCCCGCCACAAGACCATGGTGGAAAAGCCTTGGAAGAAATTCCTCTGCCCGCTCCATCGGAAGTTGGCCCAAGCTTGCTCCACATCCCCCGGAGCCGCCAACTCCAAAAGCGGCACTGTTCGCGTGGTCAGCAGGATAGAGTTTTCACAAGCCAAGTCCCAAAGGGCCGCCTGCTGGGCGGTGCTGGCCACAACCAATCCCCCGTTCAAAAGAGCGGTCAGATGGTCCAAGCGAACTTGCACAGCCGGAGCCGGAGTTTCCGGTGCAGTGCGCGGCAGATTGCGTACCAGCAGTGGCTCGCCGGAAGCAAACACTCCGTTGAACCACTCCAGTTGCAGGCGATCCGGGCCACTCAAGCTCACTAGAGCCGCTTCGCCTCGCACAACACAATCACGCAAGGTGATTCGCACTTGAGAGCCCTGGTCGGGCTGGTCGGCGTTCATCATCATGGCGTCTTGTCCGCCAGGGGGAGTCAGAGCAAACACCCGCACCCGAGGATGGAAGCTTTGTCGCCCGGAGGCGTTGATTACCGTCAGTCGGCAAAAGTCCAGCTCCACTTCGGCCTCAGAGCCCAGGGCAAACAAGCTCCACCCTTCACTGGCCGGGAGCCCCGAGAGATCCAACACCACATCCACTCCCAGCAATCGCACTCGGGAATGGCTCAGATGAATCATTTCTCGTGCTTGGCGAACCGGATCCAGCTCAGCCGGAGCAAAAACCAACTGGGGCTGAAACCCCTCGCTGGCCCGAATGGTGACCCGAAGCCCTTCCCATTGCCAAGGCCGCACTCGCATCGGCCCTGTGAAGCGAAGCTCTATCAACTCTCCGCTTTGTACCCCCTGCACCGCTTCCCGAAGCTGGCGTACCACGCGCCGGGACGAAACTTCCTGGGGAGCATCGGGATCCACCACCCAAACCCCCGGAGGTGGTAGCGGATAAGGGGTGGGAGCTGCCTTGGAAACCGCTTCCTGAGAAGGAGTTGGGAGTTGGTCCAGTTGGGCCTGTTCTTCAATTCCCAAAGCGGCTGCCTCGTGAAATCCCAGTGAAGACTTCACCACCAAGGACGATTCCGACAAGTCTTGCCCCCCGTCGGAAGTGATGGACTCTTGGGCATCCGGTTCCGTTGGGAGCTCAGTGGGAGTAGAAGAGTGAGTGCCCGCTAGGGACTCCGGCGTCTGGGAAGGTGTGTCGGCTGATTGGGAACCAGTGCTTTTTCCCTGGGTGGATTGATTTTGATCTGGAGCTTGGGAAGGCACCGTTGGTTCCGGCAAAGGCCACGACTGGGCGGTGGGTTCAAAGGGGGGAGTCAGTGCCGGGGCGCCCCAACGAACCCAGCCCTGCACTACAAAAGCCAACACCACCACCACGCCCACCGGAACCAGATAAACCAACCTGCGTCCCCGCCAAGGCCACCGCCAAGGGGCTGGCTGCACCGGCACCGGCACCGAGCCCACCAATCGCACCCCCAACTGATCCGCCACCCGAGCCAAGTGATGGATTAACTCCCCGGGCGTTTGAAAACGATCAGCCGGGTTTTTGGCCAGCATGTGCAGGCCGGGACCAATACCTACAACGACGATAGAGATGTTATCACCCCATTTACGCACCATGGCACCTACGGAAAACAAGATGGCTTTTTGCGTGGCTTCATCTGCCGTGTTGAATTGATACACCACTTTGTGGTCCGGTGGATCACCCGGGAAGCGTAATTCTTCTTCAGCCTGGGTG
>JAJRRR010000074.1 GCA_024279285.1 Planctomycetota bacterium | reverse complement strand
CCAACTGGTGGCCTATCGGGTACGGTTGTACGAGTATGGGGCCTATTTGGATTATTTTCTCAAGCATCCCAAGCAGCCCAAGCTTAAACCCCCCCGACCCCAACTGACGCTCACCTTCTGGGAAATCACCACCCGGCAAAAAACCATCACCGGCGAGCAGACCGCCAGCGAGATACGCCGGGCCAAGGACCTGTTGCAACGGGTCATTGAGCAGCACCCGGGCACTCCTTGGGCCGCCCGGGCCCAGTGGGAACTAAGACGAGGATTTGGAATCCATCTGGTCCAAACTTGGGACGATCCGCGACGGGGCAAAAATGTCAAACTGCCCAAGCTGTAAGCTCCAACAGGTGTCGCCAAAGACCACGAACCGCACACCGCTCGGAGCGGAAGTTCCTGCCGCAAAGTCGCCGGTCGCCAGCCGCAGGATGCGCGTCGCAGAGCGTCAGGGGGCTTCTTCCTGGGCTTCGGGCTGGGAAGAGGCCGAGGAGGGTGGCCAGTACACTTCGTCCCGAAGTTCGCCCTCAAACTCCTCCGCGTCCCAGTCCTGATCGGGAACTTGTTCCGGTTCGTTGCCTCCGGGCCAATCTGAAGTCGGCACCGAGGGTTGCTCTGGAGGCTCCTGGGTGGCCGAAGGGGATTCAGGTTCCGGTTCGCTAGAGGCGACCGGGGTCGGAGTTTCCGAAGGCTTGGCTTCCGAAGGTTCGGGAGGAGTTTCTTGAAGCTGAGTTTGCTCGGGGAGCGGTTCGGGGGGAGTCTCACTTGGGCAGGATTGCTTGGCAGCAACCCCGGCGGCAAGCTCCACGACGGTAGCTCCACACTGCTGTAGAGCTTGAGCCACGCTGGCTTGAGCAGTGGCCAGCACCACTTGGCCTTGGGAGCTCAGTCGGGCCAACACCTCCGCAGTGCTTTGGAGTCGCTGAGAATCCGCCCGGGTCAACGGCTCATCCAGCACAAGCGGCCACTGGACCCCCTGGTCAATCAAGCGCCTCCAAGTGGCCAGATGCCACGCCAGGCGGAATTGTTCTGCGGTGGCTTCTGAGAGAGCCTCAACCGGAAGACGCTGCCCCCAGTGGCTTTGGACCCAAAGGGCATGGCGTTGGGCGCACAGACCTGCCCGGTGGCACCAGCCGGCTGTCATCTGCCCCAACAATTGGCCCACCTGTTCCAAAAACTCCGGCACATGATGCTGTTCCCAGTCCCGGCTGGCCCGATCCAATGCGTGCCAGCACCACAGGACCATTGCCCAACGACGCACCCAACTTTGCAGGGCATGCTCGGTGGCCAGCAATTGGGCCTGAAGCTCTCCGGCGGTGGTGTCTTGGAGCATTTGCTCGCGTTGTTCCCGAAGCAACTGAGCTTGGGCCTGAAGCTGCTGAAGGTGTTGCCGGAGCTGTTTGAGCTGTTCACAGAGCTCATCTTGCTGGCGCTGAAGCTGTGAGGGGGAAAGCCCGGCAAGCTCCTCCACCAGTTCCAAGGGGACTTGTTTGGCCTCCGCGGTCAGTTGAGCCCGAAGGTGCTGAAGCTCCGCTTGCAGTTTTTCTCGTTGCAAGGCTTGCCGCACGAGGGAGTGGAGTTGGGCCAGCGTTTCCAGGTCTAGTTGGACCATCATGCGGTGGCACCATCGCAAGGCCCGGCTGCGAAGCGATCGGAGTTTACGCCCAAGCCGTCGCAGACGGCCCACGGAACGCACCAGGTTTCGGCGTTGTTGGGCCTGTTGGTGTGCCTGGCGGAGTTGTTCATGCAGTTGGGCCAGTTGAGGGCCGAGGGCACCAGGGCCCAAGGGCAGGTTCATCTGTTGGGCCAGTTGGGCCACTTGCTGTTGCCAGAGCTGGTGCCGCTGCCGCAGTTGTTCATAGCGCCCCTTGGCCTGTTGAAGCTGCTGCCGAAGCTGCTCCTGCTGCGGATCGTTCGGGACAAGTTGCTGGGGATCTAGTTCCAGTGGCAGTGACCATCGGCGGCAAATCTGGGCCCATTGTTCCTGAAGTTTTTGGAGCTGATCGTGATGGCGTTCTAGCTGTTGGGAGAGTTTTTCCCAACGGCGTTGGAGGGCTTGCGCGTTGGAGTGCTGAGAGGAGTTGGGTTCCAGCAGGGCCAGTTGTTCTTGAGCTTTTTGGAGCTGAAGTTCCCAAGGGCCTTGGTTGGGGTCCAGCCCTTTGGGTGGATTTTGCACTTGCGGTTGGAGCTGTTGGAGTTCTTGTTGGAGTTGCTGGATGTGGGCTTCGGATTGTTGGAGACGGGCCAGGGAGTGTTGGACCCACCAGCGTTTCCCGACCCAAATGCCTCCGGCAGCCAACACGCCCAACAGAAACCACACCCATCCCCAGAAAAACAATCCCCCCAAAGCCACCGCTCCGCAGAGGGCAAACCCCACTCCCAAGCCCACCTCGGCCCAACGAGGCAACACTTGGCGATCTAACAGTTCCTCAAACTCCTCCTCCAGCTCTTCCAATTGCTGCCGAAGCTCGCCGTAGCGCTGGTGAAGCTGCACTTGTTGCTCGAGCAACTTGATCCGACGCTTAAGCTCCTGGCGATTCTGTTCCCCTGAGCGGTTTTCGGAGGAAGTGGACTGCTCTTGGGCGTGTTGGAGTTGGTCTTCCACTTGGGCCAGTTGTTCTTCCAGACGGTTGCACACCCGGCGATGATGCTCCAGTTGCCCGTGCAGTTGGCGTAGTTGTTCAATCTGGGAAGCGGAGAGTTTGGATGCGGAGTCGGGCGAGTCGGCCGTGTGCTGATCGCCTAAGGCTTGTTGGAGTTTTTCTACCTCTTGTTGGGCTTGTTGGAGTTGTTGTTGCAGGGTGTGGAGCACCTCTTGCTGTTGTAAAAGCAGAACCAACTGAGGCCAGCTAAGCCGCGGAGGAGCCGCCGGGGGGAGGCTGCGCAACTGCTTGCGTCGTTGGGCCAGCTCGTGCTTGAGACGGCGAAGCCTTGTGCGGACCCGTTTGAGCGTGCGCAAGGCCCGACGGGTGCGATGCACCTTGGGAGAAGTCAGCTCGGGACGGCGTGGGATTTGCTCCAGTTGGGACTGAACCCGTCGGTAGTGTTCCCACTGGGGACGAAGCTGCTGGGCCACCTGGCAGGCCCGATGTTGCTGCTCCAGACGCTCCAGATCGCTCTGGGAAGCGTGGAGTTCTTCTTCCAGCTTTTCCAGTCGCTGCCAGATCAGCTCAAAGCGCGAGCTTTGGCCGGCGGTGTGTTCCAGTTGTTCAAGCAGTTGGCGCCGTCGGACCAGCAGTTGGGCAATGATGCCCTGATAGCCTCGGGGGTGCCAGAGCCGATGAGCCAAGCGTTCCAGGGTGGAGTGGGCTTGGGCCACCTGGCAGGGGGCCAAGGGAGCCCAAGCCTGCTCACACACTTCCACAAACCGATCACGGGCGAGAGACTCGCCTTCCAGGTGGAACCAAAACCACGGCAGGGGGTCCTGAGCCTCTGCTGCCCAAGTCAACACCACACGCAACTTTTGCCACAGTTGGGCCACGAGGTGCTGGAGTCCCTGAGGAGCTTCCAATTCCAAGAGGTCTTCTTCCGGGTGGTCCTGCCAGCGGCGGATCAAGCGGAGCCGGTGTCCTTGATGTTCCAGCTCCAGCCAGGCACGGACTTTTGCAGTAGGCGGGTAGGGGTGCGGGTGGGGAGTTTGCAGGGCCAGTCCTAAGTGGCGCGGATCTCCTCCCCGAAGCAGCCACCACCAGGCCCGAACCAACTGAGTCTTGCCTCCTCCGTTGGGCCCTTGCAGCACGACCAGGGGGGAGGGTTCCCAGCTTAGTTGCTGAGGCACATGGGCCAGTCCCGAGCATCCCCAACCTACCACTTTCACGGCTTAGGCTCCTTGTTGGAAGCGTGGGCCAGCACGGCTTGGGCCAAGGTTCGGCATGCAGGCAGCAGCTCCTCGTGCCAAGGGGAGAATCCTTGGAGCAGTTCGCGAACCAGCAGGAGGTCTTCTTCCGGGCCGAGTTGTTCCAGTCGTGGGAGCCATTGGGATTGGAGGGGTTGGCGGGCCAGGGCCCCTTCCACTTGTTCCCAAAGCGGGTGTTCTGTGCCGGGGGCGGCTCCCGGTACGAGTTCCAGGGTCCAAACGGGAGGGGCGAGCTCTTGAGCCCACTCCCAAAGCTGCTCCAACAGCCGGCGATGCTGCTGGGGATCCCAAAGGGCCAAAAGCTCTGCCCCAGCAGCTTCCACTTGCCACGAGGCCAGCACAGGCTGTTTGCCCCGGGGACACTCTTGAGCTGCCTGAAGAAATGCTTCCCGGAGCTGCTCGGGGGAGTTCAGGGATTGGGTGCGCAGGATGCCTTGGTGATAGACCGCAGCGGCGCAGGGGAGTTCTTCCAGGGCGATGTCCCCAGCGGGAGTCATGTGCACTAAGGTGCAAGTGCCGCCGGATTGATGAGGAGTTCGGGCTTGAGGGGATCCGCAGAATCGGGCGGCCCGATCCTGGCAGTAAAGCGTCCGAGGCTCCCCGCTTCCGCCCAAAGCCCAGTAGTGAATCCCGCTGCGCTGCAAAGCCCCACCTTCGGCCCGAGCGTGAATCACCGCAATGATCGGTTCCACACAATCGGGCACCAGAAACTCTTCCACCCGAACTTTGCGTTCCTCGGGACGCGAAAGTCCCAACAAAGTGGCCACCGGCTTGCCACGGCGGCAGTGGAGGATTTTTTCTACCTTTTGGGCTGAGAAGACATGCACATTTTGCGGCAACGGAAGCGACTGGGGCCACTGTTGCGGCAACTCCTCCGGACCAGCGGCCCAATAGACCTCTATCCCCGAGGCGGCCAATTGCTCAAATTGCTCCACCAGGAACTTGGGTCCTCGCGGACCGCTCCACTGCCAGTTGACCACCCCACCTGAAAGAACCACAAAATCCACCTGGTTCTCTATGGCCAGATCTACCACTTGGGTGGCAGCTTCGTAGGGAGCTTGGAGCAAAAGCTGCTGAAGCGGCTCAGGCGGATCGGGAGGGCCCAGCAATGGCTGGTCCAAGTGAAACTCCCCGGCGTGCAGGAATGTGAGCCAATCCATGGCAATCCGTCTCCTGGTGGTACAAAACGGATGGCCAGTTTAGTGCAAGTGGCCGGGGAGCACTACCTCAGTTTGTCCAGGCGGCAACGAGTCGGCCGAAAGGGAGGCGGGAGGTTTTTCTGAAGTCTCCACGGCGGTCCAAGTGCTTTCGTTGTCCTGCTTTTGCGGGAACCCCCGCAACCGGAAGCGGATCAGATCGGCCAATGCGCGCAAAGCTTGCTTGGGGTGGACAAAGGAGCTTCGCCCCCCAGGCCGAGGACGATGGGCCACGGGGAGGGTGGCAATTCGGGCACCTGCCCCCTGGGCCAGCAGCACCCGTTCGGCATTGGCAAACGCAGAGGTGGACTGCACCGGAAGGGATTTCCACACTCGGGCCCGAGCCATCTTCACCGAGCCCAAGTCCCCATACCATCGCCCCCAAAGCACCGCCACCAAGGCGTTGTAGCTCCAACTGACCAACCGCCGCCAAGGGCCATAGTGCTTGTGTCGCCGCACGCCCAAGACCACATCGTACCCCTGCTGAAGTTTCCAGAACATGGGAATCATGTCGGCCATGCGCCATTGGCCGTCTCCTCCCACATGGAAAATGTATTGCCCGCGAGCATGGGCCAGGAGGGTTTTTTGGGCTTGAGCCAGTCCCCGGTTTTGGCTGTGGTGAAACACGCGGATGTTGGGCCAGCGGCGACTCAGACTTTCCAGCACTTGGGCGGTGGAGTCCGTGCTGCCGTCGTTGACCACCAGCACTTCGTGCTCACCGGGCAGTTGGGCCAAAGCGGCTTGGGCTTCGGCCACCACGGGGGCAATCCGCTCCGCCTCGTTAAAAACCGGAATACACACCGAAATGCCCGACAATCCCCCAGCGAAGGGTTCAACCGCCACAGATCCCTGCTTGCAGGAGCTTGGGCTGTGCATGCTCTTGCTCCTTAAAAGACAGCAAACCGGCCGGATCGTAGCGACCTTGGCAGATCATGGCCAGAGAGCCCTGCGGGGGAATGCTAGCAGTGATGGAGGGCCACTGAGACTTTTAGCCCCGGAAAAGGTGGGCTAGGCCAGAGGGGGCTAGCCGGAGGAGTGGGCCATTTGAGCCCGTGCCTGTTGGCACGCTCGGCCGTGGTTTTCCTCAGGCCGATCCGGAGCATAGCGTCCCGGGCGATCCTCGGAATAAAACCGCTTCAGCACCTCTTGAACATCCTCCAGCCGGCGCACCCGAACGAAGGCGTCCCGAACCGTCTCTCCCTCTGGATGCAGCCGCGAGTATTTGATGCAAAACTTGCGCATCTGGCGGCAACATTGCTGAGGGCCGTAAATCTGGGCAGCCAGACGAAAATGCTCCTCAATCACCCGGCGCTGCTCCAGCACCGAAGGGGGCGGAGGCAGGGGTTTTCCTTGGGCCAGAGCCCGAACTTGTTGGAAAATCCACGGGTTGCCGATGGCTCCTCGGGCCACCGTCACCCCGTCCACTCCCGTGGTGCGAATCATCCGCAGGCAGGCCTCGGCGGTGAACAGATCCCCGCTGCCCAAGACCGTTCGGGAACCCACATGCTGCTTGACCCGGCGCAAAAAGTCCCATTGGGCAGGGCCTTCGTATTTTTGCATGACGGTGCGGGCGTGGATGGTCACCGCAGCCACCCCCAAGGCAAACGCCCCGTCCAGGATGCGAAAGAACTTTTCTTCACTTTCGGGGGAGTCGTCGATGCCGCGGCGCATTTTGACCGTCACAGGCACCTCAGGAGGCACGGCATCTCGCACCCGGGCCACGATTTCCAAGGCCACTTCCGGCTGGCCCAGATGATACCCCCCACGGCACTTGCCTAGCACCTTTTTCACCGGGCAACCGAAGTTGATGTCCACCACATCGTAGCCCACCTGGACCAGCTCCTTGGCCGCGGCGGCAAACTCCCGAGGCTCGGCTCCCATGAGCTGTCCGCCTACAGGATGCTCTTCGGGAGAGATTTGGGCCCAAAGCCTCTTTTGCTTGCCCCTCCCTTGGAGCACAAACTGGTCCAGCACCACTTCGCACAAGGCATAAGAAGCTCCCATGCGACGGGCAATGACCCGCATGGCCATGTCGCTGTAGCCGCTCAGGGCCGCCTGAACCACCGGAAAGCCCACATGCACCGGACCGATCCACAAGTCCGGCAGCGGCACCGGTTTGCCACCTGCGACTTCGGAACCCATGCTCGTGTTCATGGTTTTCATGGCAAAGGCGGGGAAACCTTTCCAAAAAGCGGGAAGGGCTGGCAATCGTGGGGCTTGGAGGATTTTTCGGATTGGTTCAAAGTGTGCCTTTTAGCATTTTACCCATCACCCCTTCCTCAGGGACCAGAGAAATCCTAAGCCTCTCCCACGAAAACAAGCAAACCAGCCACCATCTGCACTAGCGCCAAGACAAGATTCAGCTTGCTTACCTCCTTGTGCCGCCAGCCGCAGGGCGCAAGCCAGGTTCGTCCGATTAGGGGGCAGGCAGGGAGTGGGGGCTTTCCTCATCTCCGCGGCAAAGCTGAAGGAAAACCTTTCTGGAAAACTGGACCCTGGGGAGCTCACCCAATAGAATCGCTGCCACAGGAGTTTGCTCCGGGAAGGGGAACCGGGACGACTCAGGCACTTATTCATTCCTAGGAAGGAGTGGACGATGAGTGCAGAGGCCAGGTTGAAAGAGTTGGAACTAGAGCTTCCTCCGGCCCCTCAACCTGCCGGGGTTTATCAGCCTGTGCTGGTGGTGGGCAACATGGCCTATGTGTCGGGTCATGGGCCATTGCTTCCCGATGGAACCATGCTCACCGGCCGAGTGGGTCAGGATGTAGATTTGGAAGGAGGCAAACGAGCCGCCCGACAGGTGGGACTGGCCATCCTTTCCTCGCTGCGCACGCATTTGGGTTCCCTGGATCGCATCAAGCGGTTGGTCAAGTCCTTGGGCATGGTCAATTGCACGCCTGAGTTCAAAGAACATCCCCAGGTCATCAATGGCTACAGCGAACTGATGCGCGAAGTGTTTGGCCCAGAGGCCGGCGTGGGTGCCCGAAGCGCCGTGGGAATGGGCTCCTTGCCGGGAAACATCACCGTGGAAATTGAGGCCATCTTTGAGCTGCACTGATCTTGCCCAAAAGCACTCCCACGCCTGAACCAAAGCCTGCCGTTTGTCGTTAACAGGAACCTCGTCAGGAGTCTTTGCCTGGCGTTGGGTGCAGCCAGGGGATCAAAAGGTCCTTATTTCCCCTGCTTGCGGTACTGTTCCATCAAGCGTACAAATTCGCCGAACAGATAGTTGCTATCGTGAGGGCCGGCGGAAGCTTCCGGGTGATACTGCACGCTGAAAGCCGGCACTTGTTTGTGCCGCACGCCTTCCACGGTTTGGTCGTTGAGATTGATGTGGGTGATTTCCAGCTCCTCTGGAAGAGTATCGGCATCGACGGCAAAGCCGTGGTTTTGGGCGGTAATTTCCACACGGCCTGTGTCGCGGTTCAGCACTGGTTGGTTGGCTCCTCGGTGGCCAAACTTGAGCTTGAAAGTGCGTGCTCCGCAGGCCAAGGAAAGCAACTGATGGCCCAGGCATATGCCAAAAATCGGCCGCTTGCCCAATAGCTGGCCAATGGTTCGAATGGCATATTGCACCGGCTCCGGATCCCCCGGTCCGTTGGACAGGAAGATACCATCCGGGTCAAGCTGGAGGATTTCTTCCGCGGGCATGTCCCCTGGGACTACCGTCACCCGACACCCACTTTGACGCAGCCATCGGGCGATGTTCCACTTCATGCCAAAGTTCATGGCCACCACATGCAGTGGCTCTTCGGATCGGTAAGGAGCTGGCATGTAGGTAGCCTGGGCCAGCGGATGCAAAGGTTCTTCCCAGCGTTGCACTTCCCGAGGCATCACCTCGCGCACCAGATCCCGCCCCACCAGGCCAGGACTGGCTTGGGCCTTTTCCACCAAGGAGCGATCATCCAGGTCCTCGGTAGAAAGCACCCCTCGCATTGCTCCGTGGATGCGAATTCGCCGCACCAGTGCACGAGTGTCAATCTCGCAAATCCCCACCACGCCATACTGCTGAAGATATTCCTCCAACGAGAGCTGAGACCGGTAGTTGCTGGCCCGACGGCTGTATTCCCGAATGACAAAACCGGCCAAATAAATGCGATCACTTTCCACATCCTGGCGGTTGACCCCGTAGTTGCCGATCTGGGGATAGGTCATGGTGACGATTTGGCCTCGGTAGCTGGGATCGGTGAGGATTTCCTGATAGCCGGTCATGGAGGTGTTGAAGACCACCTCTCCGGCCACCTCTCCCGAGGCTCCCAAAGCCCGGCCGGTGTACACGGTACCGTCTTCCAGGGCGAGTTTGGCAATGCGTGGAGGCATGGGCAACTTTGCTCCGGTTCTCGTGGCGCTGTTGAAGGTTGATAGTCTCTGAAACGGGTCAGGGTTTCAAGGGGCCCGGTTGATTGCAACCCTCTGGGAAGCCCGTAAACTGGGGATTGCCCAGGCCCCTTGCAAACGGGAGCCCAGTAATGAGCCGGTCGGTGGCCGAGGCCATTTTGGAACTGCTGAGCCAATACGGGGTGCGCTATCTGTTCGGCAACCCTGGCACCACCGAGCTGCCCCTGGTGGATGCCATAGATCGGCAAGAGGCCATCCAGTACATCTTGGGCCTGCACGAAGTGCCGGTGGTAGCCATGGCCGACGGTTGGGCCCAAGCTTCCGGACAACTGGGCGTGGTGAATGTGCACATCAGTTGCGGCTTGGGCAACGCGATGGGGATGCTTTACAACGCCTATCGGGCCGGCACCCCCTTGCTGCTGACCGCCGGACAGCAGGACCGCCGTCTGTTGATGGAAGAGCCGCTCCTGTGGTCCCAAATGGATCAGGTGGCACGCCCGTGGACCAAATGGGCTGTGGAGGTGCATCGGGCCCAGGATGTCTTGCCAGTGCTGCGTCGGGCGATTCAGTGTGCGTTGACCCCGCCCACCGGCCCGGTGTTCCTTTCCTGGCCCATGGACCTTCAGGCTGAGCTGACCGAGGAGGTGGCTCAAGCAGCTCCTTTGCCCCGGGCTGACTTCTCCGCCCCGGAGCCAGCGGTGCATCAGGCCGCCCAACTGCTCCTGGATGCCCAAGAGCCGGTCATCCTGGCCGGCAGTCGCACCACGCAGGCTCAGGCCATAGATGCCTTGGTCCAAGTGGCGGAGTTGTTGGGTGCTCCGGTGATGGCCGAGCCGGGCACCACGCACGGCCGGGTGCCGTTTCCGCCGGATCATCCGCTTTATGGGCCAGGGCTTCCCCTGTGGGCGCCCGAAATCCGACAAAGGCTTCAGGAGTTTGATGTGGCGTTGGTGGTGGGCATGGATGTGTTTCGCCAATATGTGTATCACGAGCCCCAGTGTCCGCTCCCGCCAGGGGTGAAGCTCATCCACATCGACCAAGACCCTTGGGAGTTGGGTAAGAATCATCCGGTGGAAGTGCCGCTTTGGGGGCATCCGCGAGCCACTTTGGAAGCCTTGGCCGAAGTGCTTCGCCAACGGATGACTCCCCAACAACGCCATCGGGCCCAAGAGCGCTTTGCCCGACATCAGGCCCATCACGAGCAGTTGCGCAAGCAGCTCCTCCAACAGGCTCAAGAGCAACTCTCCCAGCGTCCCCTTTCCCCCTTGGTGCTGATGCACACCTTGGCCCGTGTGCTTCCGGCAGACGCAGCCGTGGTGGAGGAAGCTGTCACGACCACCAACACCACCTTGGAGCGATTGGGAGCGTTGCGTTGGGCGCCTGGATATTTTGGGCATCGGGGTTGGGCTTTGGGCTGGGGACTAGGCTGTGCCCTGGGCGTGAAGCTTGCTTGGCCTCAGCGGCCCGTGCTGGCCATCATCGGAGATGGTGCTGCACTGTTTGGCATTCAGGCCCTCTGGACCGCCGCCCATTACCAAATCCCGGTGGTTTTTCTCATCGCCGACAATGCGGCTTATCAGATTCTCAAGGTGGGAGCTGTAAGCTTGGGCCTCCCTTCGGCCACTCAAGGTCGGTTTGTTGGCTGCGACCTGAGAGAGCCTCAGGTGGACTTTTTGGCATTGGCACAAGCTTTTGGCGTTCCGGCCCATCGGGCCACCGAACCGGAAGAAGTAGCCGACTTGGTGAGCCAGGCCCTCCGTGCCTCCCTGCCCACCTTGATCCATGTCCCCATCGCCCGACAGTTGCCCGGGCGGCTGGAGTATGGGTAGAGCTTCCTGGGTATGTGCAAGTACGAACGACCGGCAATAATCAGCAGCGAAAAGACAAGGGACTACTGAAACTGCAAATGCCAAGTTTTAAATTGGCTTTGTAGTTTCTGGTATTTTTTCTCTAAGTACTTGTAATTTAGATTTATATCATGTTCCGCCAGCACTCGTTGTTCATTGGTTTGCTTGTACTTCCATATTCCCCACCCAACGACTACTATTGCGGCAGCAACCGTTCCAATCCCAGTCAGTACGAGGGTACCAGCTACGACTCCTCCCCCTCCGGCAGCTAAAGCTCCGCCTCCAAACCATGCAAGAACCGCATTGGTGGCCGCTGCCCCGCTTAGGGAAGCGATGGCAGTGCCTGTGCTGGCAGTTCCGAAAGTTGCAACCAAAGTCCACGCTGCCGCGGTCGCACTTATGCCAGCTAATGTCGCTACTACACCGACAGCAGCTTGTTCATGGGCCTGATCCAGCGAGATGTAACCGAGGAAGTAAGCACCATAGGAGAAAAGGATGCTAGCCGCCACACCTCCTGCCGCAGAGCTGACAATAGCACGAGATATTCCGCCGAAACTGGAAGCTAAGGTAGAGCTCAGAATGGCCCTACTGACTGCATGACTGACCAGATATCCTGCACCAGTACTAACGGCACCAAGAGTGCCCATGGACAGCGTACTTTGAAGATCAACTTCTCCTTCCAATAGGAGTCGGGTAGCTAGATCGGTCAAAGCAACGAGCCCTCCTCCTACAAGTGCTGCGATGGCAGTGGTTTTAGCTACCGCAAGTGGCGATGTGTTCAGATGGGCCACAGCTTGGGGGTTTTCAATCCATTGCCGAGCAATTTTTCGGGCTTCCCGAGGAGATAGGCCCTCCGCCCGGAGTTTTTCCAAGATGCTTCTGCGGAGGGCGGCTTTATAAGCTTTAGGCAATTTATCAGGCGAAAAACGCCGTACTTCGCGGAGGGTTAACTTGCCAGAATCATCTACATTGTACCATCTGAACACATGCCTCCCGTTCTCGACTCGATAGCGGAAAACAGTCTTGCGAATGCGGACTTGACCGCGGGCGGCTTTGTCCAGATATGTGCTAATGCGATTTAGCTGCTTTTGAACCTCAGAGGATGAAACGGAACCGCGGGAAAAGAAGTAGACCCTTCCTCCCTCTATCCAAATTTCCGTAAAGATTTCCCGTCCGTTTTTGACCACAGGCACCCGGAAAGTCTTTTCCTGCGCCCTTGCCCTTGCGGCAGCTTGCCCGGAGGCTTTGCGGAACTCACTTGCTACCAGCATCCTTTCCAACCGTTGGTAAGTGCCGGCAGCTTGCCGAAGGCGGGAACGAATCCACTGCGTGGACATCTGCACCCCAGAACGCGTTTGCCCAAGCTGGGAAGTTCCAAATTTTGCCTCGGTCACCAAGATATCTCTTGGTAAACCGTGCCGGTCGAT
>JAJRRR010000008.1 GCA_024279285.1 Planctomycetota bacterium | reverse complement strand
GGGAACTTCCGCCAGCGACTTGCTACGATGAGAGCTAAGGTCCAGTCCCAATTGAGCCATGGCTTGCACCGCCCGAGTATTCACCTGCCCGCTGGGCCGCGAACCGGCACTGAACGCCTCCACGCGCCCTTGGCCCCAGGCCCGAGCAAACGCCTCGGCCATCTGGCTCCGATTGGCGTTTTCGGTGCACAGGAAAAGCACACGCACCACTTGGTTAGCGGAAGACTCGGCCACAGCTCATCAAGGGGGCTAATCAAACGGATCGCGTTTGGCTGCTCGTTTCTGGAACGGATCGCTTTCCACGATAGCTATTACCACTGCTGAGAAGCGATCGCCTTGGGCTTTCACTTTGCGGCAGATCTCCTCTATCCAGCATTGGTCATAGTATTCCAGTCCTCGGCCCAGGGCATAAGTGAGCATGTTGCGAACAAAAGTGCGACGGAACTTGTCGTCTTCCTGAAGTAGCAGCTTTTTCAGCTCAGCCGCTCCCCGGAAGGTGCGTCCATCGGGCAGTCGGCCGGTGGCGTCAATCGGAAACCGGCCTTCCCGATCCCGCCAGCGACCAATGGCGTCGTAGTTTTCCAGGGCAAAGCCCAGGTTGTCCATCACTTCGTGGCAAGAAGCACAAATCGGGTTTTTGCGATGCAATTCCAGTCGTTGTCGCAGGGTGCCCTGCAGTTCTGCCTCCTCGCCTTCTTCCAACTCGGGCACATTTCCAGGCGGAGGTGGGGGAGGGGTGCCCAGGATTTGTTCCATAATCCACTTACCCCGTTTCACTGGCGAGGTACGAGTGGGATTGCTGGTGATCGTAAGCACGCTGGCCTGGGTCAACACTCCCCCGCGCCGTCCATCGGTCAGCTTCACCCGGCGAAACTCAGGTCCTCGGACTCCCGGAATCCCATAGTGCCGAGCCAGCGCTTCGTTGACAAAAGTGTAGTCGGCATCCAACAGCACAAAGATGCTCCGATCGTTGCGCATCACATCGCGAAAGAACAATTCGGTTTCCCGACGCATGGCTTGGCGCAGTTCTTCGCTCCAGGTGGGAAACCGCTTGGGATCAGGGGTCATGTTGTCCAGCAGCCGCAACTGAAGCCACTGCCCGGCGAAGTTTTCCACCAGTGCGTCGGCTTTGGGCGAAGCAAGCATGCGCCGCACTTGCTTGTGCAAGTTTTGGCGCAGCGTGCCACGACGAGCTTCCAAAAACAGCTCCTCATCCGGCATGGTGCTCCACAGGAAATAAGACAACCGCGTGGCCAGCTCAAACTCATCCAGCAGCCGCACTCCATCTGGGTCATCGGGAGCCGGATCGCGTTCCACACGGTACAAAAAGTGGGGCGAAACCAGCACGGCTTGCACAGCCAGTTGAATCCCTCGTTCAAACGGTTCGCCGTGTTTTCGGGCCAGAAGCACTATCTGGATCAGCCGCTGCACTTCCTCCTCGCGCACCGGACGGCGATAGGCACGCGAGACCAAGGGCCGAAGCACCCGTCGGGCCGCTTCCTCCCAGGAGATTTGCTTGTTGGGACGCACGCGCAAGTAGCGCCGATGGGCCCAAGGCAACTGCTTGGGCAACCGACGCGGCGGGTGGATTTCCAGGGAGTTGACATAAAGATTGCGATCGCCGCGTTTTTTGGGATCGGGGTCCTTGGGCCGATAGTAGTCATTGAGAAACCGCACCCCGATGCGCCGCATCCCTTGCCGAAGTAGCAGATGAAAAGTGAGGGTTTCCAGCTTGGGGCGCTTGGCACGAACGGGTCGCCGGGCTACTTCTTTACCATCTAGGGTCAAAGCCACCAGCACCGGAGCCGGTCCGGCCTGATCGCCCGTGGCTCGCAACACCATAGTGTAGCGACCCGGATACGGTACCCGATAGCGCACATAAACCTCGCCCACGGAAACCAGCACGCGTCCCAACCGGTGTTGCCGTCCTCCTTGCAGCTTCTGCCCGGAAAACACCGCCACCGGAGCCGCCTGGGGCACAGCAATGGCTTGCTGACTGATCCACTCGGCGGCCGCCAGGTATTTTTCCAGGT
>JAJRRR010000073.1 GCA_024279285.1 Planctomycetota bacterium | reverse complement strand
CGCGTCGATCCAGGGCCAGGGCGGCGTTGACCACCACTGCTGCGGCCGAAGGAGGAATCAACACGCCCACAAACCGCTCCTCCTCCCGAGGTGAAAGCTCCTCCCGGTTCAGCAGTCGCCGCAGCACCAGAGCCCGAATCAGCAGCTCCTGAGCCGTCAACTGCGTGCCCAACGAGTCCACCACCTTGAGCCGCTTAGCAAAGCGGTGGCACATGCGGAGCATGGCTCGGACCGGGATCAGCTCTTCCCAGGGGAAGTACTGCCCGTCCAGCTCCATGCCCCCGGCATCTCGCTTGGCAAGCCCCATGGATACGCTCCTCTACTCCCCACAAGTGGCACTCTTTGGCAAGGACCACAGCCAAGGTCCTCCCTGGCCCTCTCACGACTTCCAGGGGGATTATAACTTGGCCCCCCTGTCCGACCAAACTTTCTGCTCTTGAGGAGACTCGCCTTGTAGGCCGGCGGGTCTAGTTTTTTTGTCGGGCAAACTGGTCCAGCATTTGCAAACCCACCTGTTGGCTTTTCTCCGGGTGAAATTGGGTGGCACACAGCCGGCCTTGCCAAATCATCGACACGAAAGGACCTCCGTAGTCGGTGGTGGTGGCCACCACCTGGTCGTCTTCGGGAACCACGTAGTAGGAGTGGACGAAATAGACGTAGGTTCCCTCGGGGATGCCTTGCAGCATAGGGGGACGGCGTCGGATGTGAAGCTGGTTCCAGCCCATGTGGGGAACCTTGTACTGCCGTGGGAGCTGGAACCGCACCACCTTGCCCCGAAGCACTCCCAGACCCTCGTGCTGGCCGTCCTCATAACTGACCTGGAACAACAGTTGCAGTCCTAAGCAAATGCCCAGGAAAGGCTTTTCGCGTCGGATGGCTTCCAGCAGGGGTTCCACCAGTCCGGCTTGGCGCAAATTGGCCATGGCGTCCCCAAACGCTCCCACGCCCGGCAACACCACTTTGGATGCTTCGGCCACTTGTTGAGGGTCGCTGGTGACGCAGGCTCTGTGGCCCAGCCGAGCAAACGCCTTCTCCACGCTTCGCAAGTTGCCCATTCCGTAGTCCACAATGGCAATCATCTTCTAGCAAATCCCGATAGAGCCACAGGTGCTCTCAAGGGGTTCGCTCCTTGGCCTCTTTAGCCGAATAGCCCTTGTTCTTTCATCAGTCGCAGCGTTTGGGCAAAGGCTTCCAAGGTGCGGTCCAGATCTTGGGGAGTATGCACGGCCGAGGTAGGTCCTCCCGGCCAAGAGAACAAATGCACTCCATGTGCCAGCATTCCCAACAGAAGCCAGTAGTCCAGCTCCGCACGCCGCCGGAGCTTGATTACTTCGTGGTTCCAATGGCCTTGAACCACGCGCTGGGGAGTCATGTCCGGTTCCGGGGGGTCCAGCAAGATGTGAAATCCGGAAAAAGTGCCGTACACCACCCCTGGAACGCTCTGCTGGTGCAAAATGCGGTTCATCTCCTGGCGAAGCTGTTCGGCATAACGATTAGCCTTCTGGCACGGTTCTCCGGTAGCCACTTCTTCCAGGCAAGCGATTCCGGCAGCGGCGGAGACCGGGTTGGCGTTGAAGGTGCCATGATGGGAGATTTTTTCCCGGCGCGGATCGTCGTCAAAGCACAGAGCCTGCATGATCTCCCGCCGTCCGACGATCGCTCCGCCCGGATAGCCTCCGGCCAGAATCTTGGCCAGCGTGGTCAAATCGGGCACCACGCCCCAGGCCTCCTGAGCCCCTCCCGGGGCACAGCGAAACCCGCTGATGACCTCGTCAAAAATGAGCACCACGCCCAGCTCTTGGGTCTTTTGTCGTAAGAAGCGGAGGAACTGGGGAGTCACGGGCACCTGGCCCCAACTGGCCCCGGTGGGCTCTATGATCACTGCCGCCAGCTCCGAAGCATGTCGCTCCATCAGCTCCTGGGTGGCCCGCTGATCCTGGGGAGGTGCCAAGATGACCTGCTGAGCCACGGCTTGGACCACCCCGGGAGTGGGAGAGCCGTCAAAGTGCGAGTGCACGCCAAAGGCCACATGATCGTGCCAACCGTGAAAGTGGCCCTGAAAGTGCATGATCTTTTCCCGACCCGTGTACGCCCGAGCCAGCCGCAACGCAAGCAGCGTCGCCTCGGTGCCTGAGCTGGTAAAACGCACCATCTGAGCCGAAGGCACCAGTCGTTGCACCAACTCGCCCCAACGCAGCTCCAGCTCATGACAGGCACCGTAGTGAGTTCCCCGGGCCAGTTGTTCTTGCACGGCTTGCTGGATCTTGGGATGTGCGTGCCCAAGCAACAGCGCCCCGTGCCCTCCGGCGTAGTCCACATACTCGTTGCCGTCCACATCCCACTTGCGGCTTCCCTGGGCACGAGCCACATAGATCGGATAGGGGCGCAGGTAGCGGCTGTCGTGGGTCACTCCGGAGGGGAAGACTTTTTGGGCTCTTTGGGCCAGTTGGGCAGAGCGAGG
>JAJRRR010000072.1 GCA_024279285.1 Planctomycetota bacterium | reverse complement strand
ACCGGAGCCCAAGTCTCTCCTCGTCCTCCCAAGTCGGGACGAGCAATGGAGCGGATGAAAATCGTGTCTCCCGAGAGCAGGTACTTATCGTCCACCAGATAGGTCAAGTTGCCCAAAGTGTGGCCCGGCACATGCAACGCCCGAATCGTCACCTCTCCCAGCCGGAACTCTTGCCCGTCCCGAACAAACTCAAACGGCACCCGAGCCGGCAGCACATCAATTGGGTGGATGGCATCGTAGGGATGCAGGTAGTAGCCTTGCCCGGTGGCTTGGGCCAGGGCAGGCCCACCGCTGATGTGATCGGCATGGGCGTGCGTGTCCAGGATGAAGTGGATTTGCAGACCCAAGTGCTTTGTCCAGTCCAGATAGCGTTGGGCATGTCGGAACGGGTCCACCAAGGCCGCCTGGGAACCACTGGCGATGACATAGCCCAGGCATCCTCGGGCCGGACGCACCACCTGAGTGATCGTCAACCGAGGCGTGCTCACCAGAGTGCGGAACGCATAGTAGTTGCCCCAGGCTTCCATACCGCCTTCCAGATGGTAGGCATCGTAGCCGAGCTTCCTTAGCCCTTGGGCCACAAAAGCTGAAGTTTGCCCTTTGGCACAAACGACCAACACGGGCTTCTCCCCAGAGATGTTGGCCCAATGCTGTCGGGCATATTCAACCACCGAATCCACCATGTCTTCCTTGCCCCCTTGCTCCAGGATTTCAAAGTAAGGGGTGTGGAAGACGGCAGTGCCGGGCGGGACGGGCACGGGCCAAGTACGGAAGTCCTCTCGGTTGCGGACATCCACGAGGGTGAACGGCTGATTTTGCACCAGGGCCCGATCAAGCTGCTCCGGAGTCCAGGTGTGAGCGCTGAGGGTTTGACTGGTCATAGTAAGTTCTCCTTGAAAGGGGGACACATTCAAATATATCGTAATCTTACGATATGTCAACTCAAAAAATTTTCCACTCCTCCCTGACTGCCACTTTGACTTCCATTTCGTGTTCCTAAGCAAAAGGAGCAAACCGCATGCCAACTCCGATTTCTGGCCCTCCCCAAACCGCTTGGCCCTCGTGGACGGTGCGGTTCTTGCCCTTCCCCCAGACAAAGTATGGCCGAAGAAGTCCATCGGGGCTAAGTTGAGTTCGTTTCTCCCGGGATTGAACCCCGTTTGACTGCTTTCCCCGGGCACACTGTTCCCCTGGAAACTCAGAAAAGACCATGCTCGGCTCAGGAGTGTTGGTTCTGCTTGTCGGATTGTTGGGCACCCAGCCTTCTTCCCAGTGGGTCTACCAGGCCGACTTGTTGATCGTGGGCGGAACCGAGTCCGGCTGCGCGGCTGCCGTACAGGCTGCGCGGATGGGCATCCGACGCATCGTACTGGTCAACGATACCTGGTGGCTAGGTGGACAGTTCTCCAGCCAGGCCTTGGGAGCAATTGACGAAAACCGAGGTCCTGAAGGCTATGGACACGGCGTGCCGTTTCCGCGTTCGGGCATGTTCGCCGAGGTAATTGGAGCCATAGAGCGGCTCAACCTGCGCAAATACGGCAAAGCCCGACCGGGCAACACTCGGGTCATCACCACTTGCCGCCCTCGAGATGCCGCCGAAGTGTTTGAGCAGTTCGTTCATCCGGCTGTAGAAAGCGGGCAATTGCTCATTCTGGGTCCTGCCGAACCGGCGGAAGCGGTGGTTTCAGGCCAGCGGCTGTTGGGAGTGCGATTTCGGCGTCTGGAGCACTTGCCCGGCAAGCCCTTGCCCCAATCGCACATGAAAATCCCGCCTCAACGCTTTCTGGTGCGAGCGGGGGTCACGATTGACGCTTCCGACTGGGGAGATGTGATTCGGCTCTCCGGAGCCCGATTTGACTGCGGCCCGGATTTACGCAGCAAGTACGGCGAGCCGTTGGCTCCCATTTCCCATGAGCTTTACCCTCCCACGGACATGAACCCTTTGACCTACTGCCTCGTGTTGGAGCAGACCGATCAGGAGCAGATCATTCCGGCTCCGCCGGGTTATCAACCCCAACGGTACGAAAACCACCCGTATCCTCGCTCGGCCCGATTCCTCTACACCAGCCGTCGCTTGATTGACGGAAGCGACCCTCGGGTGCGTCATCCGGATGTGATCCTGCTGTGTTTTCCCTTGATGGATTACCCGTTGGATGTTTTGCCGGCATCGGTAGCCCAGGCCCTGGAACGAACCGAGCCGGGAGCTTCGCGTAAAAACATCGCCCGGCTTACCCGAAAGCAGCGGCTGATTATCTATCAAGACGCCAAGCACCACAGCTTGGGTTTCCTTCATTGGGTTCAGAGCCAGCATGCCCGGCGTCCCCCGAAGCAATACTCACTGGTGCGATTTCGTCTTAGCCGGGAATTTGACACGCCGGACCATCTGCCTCACAAGCCCTATCTGCGTGAGTCGCTTCGTCTGGTGGCCATGTATATGCTCAAGCAGCAAGACACCACCGGGGTGGGCGGTCGGGCGGTAAACTTTGCTCGGGCCATGTTTCCCGATGCGGTGGCTTGCTGGCAGTTTGAATATGACTTCCATCCCACCGGACGACGATTTTTGCGGTCGGGGGATCCCTCGGGCCCGTGGCAAGGATACTTGAAACCTCTGCGGCGTTGGGGGCCTCCGTACAGCGGGCGAAGCCAGTTCCCCGCACGAAGTCTCATTCCCGAACGGATACAAGGGCTCCTGGGAGCCCCGAAAAACCTGGGCTACTCGGCCGTGGTGGCCAGTGCCGTGCGATTGCACGATCAAAGCATGGCCATTGGTCAGGCCGCCGGTGCTGTAGCGGCCGTGGCCCTCCGGGAACAAAAGCCGCTGCGAGCCATTCCCTGGGACCGGCAACTGCTGGCCCAAGTCTGGCATGCCTTGTGCCGCCGAGGGAAACCTTCGGAAGTGCCTGCGGTTTTGTGGCCATTTCGGGATCTGGAGCCAGAGCATGAGGCTTTTGTGGCCGTAAACCAACTGGCCGTGCGGCATGTATTTCCCCTGAAGGCTGACGAGGTGGACTTTCGCCCAGAGGAAAACGCCACGGTTTCATGGCGTCAAGCGGTGCTAGAGCGCATCCGACGAGTTAAGCAACTCAAGAAGCTTCCACCGGTGCCTGATCACCTTCGCACCCGAGGAGAGTTTGCCCGGTGGCTCTGGTCTCAGGTGGCTTTGGTGCCGGAGCGTCCTTTTCCCAAAAGGCAAAAACCCCAGGATGCCGACGGCGACGGTGTGCCAGATGGGCGCGACCCTCTGCCCTTCACACCCGGCCAGAGCAGTTGGCCCCAAGGACACTTGCACCTACCGCCGGGCTAGTCCCGTGGGTGGGAAATCGTGTTGGACAGGAAGCCCATCAAGTTTGGGTCATCAGCGAACCATCAGCAAATCCGAGGCAGCGCTTCGCCGATTTGAGTGGTGATGACCCGAGTGGCCCCGATGGGGGTGCGCGCCACCACCATGCCCGGATGATCGGCCACGACCTGGCCGATTTGCGCCGCTTGCCGTCCCAAGGGATGTTCACGCATCACTTGGAGCACTTTTGGGGCATCCTGAGGGGGGACCACCGCGATCAATTTTCCTTCATTAGCCACGGCCAGAGGGTCCAAGCCTAACATCTCACAGGCGGACTGCACCGCTGGCTGAATGGGGATATTTTGCTCATCCAGAAGGATGCCCACTTGAGCTGCCTGGGCGATTTCGTTGAGCGTAGCAGCCAGTCCTCCCCGGGTGGGATCACGCAGCACATGCACTTGGGGACAAACTTCCAGGATTCGTTGGACCAACAGATGCAAGGGAGCGGT
Organism: Planctomycetota bacterium; assembly: GCA_024279285.1. Lineage (GTDB taxonomy): Bacteria > Planctomycetota > Planctomycetia > Pirellulales > S012-138 > S012-138. The sequence goes on along the minus strand of JAJRRR010000072.1, from coordinate 9,473 downwards.
GTCGCTCAAAATAGGGGATTCAAACTCCAACCCTTGTCGCACACTCATCACGGCCATACCGTGATTGCCAATGGTTCCATTGATGAGGATGACATCTCCCGGAACGGCCTTTTGCGGAGCGGGGGCCACCCCCGAAGGAACCACCCCCAATCCGGTTGTGGTGATATAACATCCATCACCGTGGCCGCGTTGGACCACCTTGGTATCCCCGGCCACGATGGGGACATGGGCCTTCCGGGCGGCTTGGGCCATGCTTCGGACCACTTGGGCTAGCGTTTCCATGGAAAACCCTTCTTCAAGGATAAACGCAGCCGTTAAAGCCACCGGCATGGCACCCATCATGGCCAGATCGTTAATTGTGCCATGGACAGCCAAGCAACCAATATCCCCGCCAGGGAAAAACAACGGCTGAACTACGAAAGCGTCGGTGGCCATGGCCACTGGTCCGGCGTTGACGGACAGGACGGCGGCATCCCCCAGTTGTCGCAACTGCGGGGAGTCGAAAGCGGGCACGAACAAGTGCTCAATCAACTCTTGAGAAAGTTGCCCTCCGCTGCCGTGGCCCAAAACCACCTCCGGATACTGCCGCAGCGGCACAGGACAGACGGGTCCCTGCATTTGCACCGAATCGCGGTTCTGGTTCATTGCGACACAGGCACTTGGCGATGACGACCGTAGTTGTAATAAGCAGCGCAGGCTCCCTCGGCTGAGACCATCGTGGCTCCCAGCGGGGTCCGAGGCGTGCACTGTTTGCCAAACGCCGGACACTCTGGGGGTTTGATCAGCCCTTGAAGCACTTGTCCACTCATGCACACCGGGGATTCTTCCACCTGAAGCTGTTGGAGCCCGAAGCGGCATTCGGCATCAAACTGGGCCCAGCACTCCCGAAGCCTCCACCCGCTACGCGGAATCCGGCCAATGCCACGCCACACCCGGTCCGTGGTGGTGAACACCTCGTGGATGACAGCCTGCGCCGCTTGGTTGCCTTCGTAGCTTACCACCCGAGGATATGCATTCTCCACTTCGGCTCGTCCACTTTCCAGTTGGGCCACCGCCCGGCGGATCCCTTCCAGCAAATCCAAAGGCTCAAAGCCTGTCACCACGATGGGGACACGATATTTTTTCGCCACCGGGGGATACTGCCAATAGCCCATCACGCTGCACACATGGCCAGCAGCCAGAAATGCCTGAACGCGATTGTGAGGGGAGTTAAGGATCGCTTCGATAGCAGGCGGCACCAGCACATGCGAGACCAAGAGCGAGAAGTTTTTCAGTCCCAGCCGATGGGCCAGCTTGACCGCCATAGCATTTGCCGGCGCCGTGGTTTCAAACCCGATGGCAAAAAACACCACTTGGCGATCCGGTTCGCGTTGGGCAATCCGCACCGCATCCAGGGGAGAGTAAACCACTCGCACATCTCCGCCTCGGCTTTTGATCGTAAACAAGTCGCCTTGGCTTCCGGGCACGCGCAGCATGTCCCCAAAGGAACAAAATATCACTTCTGGACGCGAAGCAATGGCCAAGGCTTTGTCAATGGTTTCCAAAGGAGTGACACACACCGGACATCCCGGTCCGTGGATCAGTTCAATCTCCGGTGGCAAAATCTGGTCAATTCCATAGCGAATAATGCTGTGGGTTTGTCCTCCACAAACTTCCATGATGTGCCAACGCCGTGTGACCATTCGGCGGATTTGTTCGGCCAACTTCTGGGCTTTAGGCCCGTCCCGAAACTCATCCAAGTATTTCATCTCCGCTCTCCTTTTTCGAAGTGGAAGTCCCGGCACGCGGGTCGCACCCTTGACTGGTTCACTGTGGAGCTGGTGGAGGGGTTTGAGGCTCGGTGGCTTGAAGCTCAGCCAGTTCCTCCTCCAACAGTCCCAACTCCTCAAAGGTGCGCAGGGTTTGCAAAGCCGATTGTTCGTCCAAACGGCTGATGGCAAATCCGACATGCACAATCACATAGTCGTTCACTTTCACTTGGGGCACATAAGCCAGGCAAACCTCTTTGACCACTCCCCCGAAATTAACCCGGCCCATCCGAGTGCCGTCTGCATGGTAGATTTCTTCCACTTTACCGGGCACAGCCAAGCACATGTTGCTCCTCCTGCCTGGTAGAATTGGGAGAACTCCAGATCATCACGCGGTTGTTGCCCGAGTCGGCCACAGCCAGCCAGGTGTCATACCACCACAGGCCATAAGGCCAACAGAAGGAGTCGTCCTGGACCGCTTGCCAGCGGTTTTCGCCGTGTGCGTTGAAGTCCTTCTGGCCCAAAACAGCAAAGGCGGGGGCACCGCAGGGTTGTTCCACTGGCAGGGACCAGAACAGGATTCGGTTGTTGGCCGTGTCGGCCACGGCCAGTTGATTGTTCTGACAAGCAATGGCGTAAGGGAACCGGAGTCGTCGGGGTCCCTGAGGACCATAGGGGAACTCCTGGCAACTGTGGAAATCCTTCTGGCCCAGCACGACATCGGCTGGCCGATCTCGATCCGGATGACCCCGCCAGCCCAAAACCCGATGATTTCCCGCATCTGCCACAAAAAGCCACAGATCGTTCCCAGCCAAGGCATGCGGCCACCGAAACGAATCGGCCCGTGGAGGACCGCCCCGGTTCTCCGCACGAGTGGAAAAATCCTCCTGGCCCAAGACCATGTCGGCCGGTTGATCGGGCTGGGGAAACCCGTGCCACATCAGCACCCGACGGTTTCCCGTGTCGGCTACATAAAAACGCCCGGCAATCCATGCTGCACCGTAAGGCCAATAGAAGGTGTTGGCTCCCGGGTCTCCACCCCGATTAGGAGCTGTGCTCTCCAGATCAGGCTGGCCCAAGGCGTAATCGGGTAAAGCACCGTTTTCCTGGGGCAATTGTTCCCACACCAGCAAACGATGATGCCAGGCATCACAAACCACCAATCGTTTTTCCACCAGGAGCACCCCGGTGGGCAGATGCATTCCCCAACGGGGCCCTCGTCCTCGGGCGGCTGGCCCCTCGGTGGAGAAATCCGGCTGGCCTAACACCATATCGGCTGCCTGACCACTGTGGCAGGGAAAGCGGTTCCACAACAGCAACCGATGATTCCCAGAGTCGGAGACGATCACGCGTTGATGGTCCAGGTAAACTCCCCGAGGCGCATAGAGGGTGCTGTCCGTCGGAGCCGCCGACGGCAGTGCCAGCCCACCGGGAGAACAAGCTCCCAATCGCAAGCAAGGCCGCATCAACACGGACGCACCCAAATCCGCCCCTCCTCTACGCGAACCGGAAAGGCTTCCAGGCAACACTCAGGATCATGAACGCATCGTCCTGTGGAAACTTCAAAGGTGTACTGATGCCAGGGACATCTCAACAGTTGGGTTTGTGGATCATAACTGGCCCCTTCCAGCGGAAGGTGTTGATGGGGACACTGGTTGCGAAATGCCAGCACTTGTTCCCCCCGACGCAAGAACAACACGCTGTGCTGGTCCAACTGCATGCTGGTGGGCATGGCCTCGGGTAGTTCCTCCAGTTTGGGGCCAAGAACCCAACCATGCTCTTTGAGTTGCAAGGATTCCAAGGGGACGAATCCCTCCGGCTCGGTCGGGACGGCCTCCACGGACTTCACTTCAGGCACATGGCGTTTGAGCACTTCCTCCACAGCGTTGCGAAGTGTGGCCGTGGACAACGAGCAGCTCTGACACGCCCCTTGGAGTCGCACCAACACCCGACCGTCCCGAATATCCACCAACGAAACATCCCCGCCGTGGGATTGAAGATACGGTCGCACTTGCTCCAACACCTGACTGACTCGCATTCGCAAATCCGTCCGCACCAGACCATGCAAGGCGAACATGGCAAACACGATTGGCTCGGAAGCCATCTGTCGGAGCAATTCTCTCCCTTGAGGACTTTGGCGGATCAGTTGCACGATGCGTTTGAGTCCGGCCTTGTGAAACTCCTCAATGGCTTCCTTAAGTGCCAAGGCATGGTTGCGTGCGGCTTCGTCCAAGGTGCGAACCCGAGCCAACGCTTCGTCCACGGCCTTGGCCAGCTTTTCCACATCGGGGGTGGGGTTTTGGGATGCGACCTGGGTAGCCATGTGGTTTTCCTTTGCAACGGGACCAAACAGCCAGGGTTATTCAAATGCGGCGAGTTGAGCCAGATGTTCGCGTAGTTTGCGGTCCAGAAGCCTTCCCAAGGCCGTTTTGGCCAATTGCACCAGGGCTTGTTCCAGGTTGGCTTGGGGGAGTTGTTTCACGGGGACGGGCTGTTCGGCCAGTCCCTGGAGGACAAAACACGCTCCGGCGGCGTTGTCCAACAAAAAATCGGCAAACAGGGCATCCACAAACTCCTGCACCGGCGGCGAAATCGTGTCGGAATCCCCTTTTTGGCCAAGTTGCTCCAAAGCCGCCGCTGCCCCCCGGTAGCGCTCCTGGAGCCGCAGCCCCAGACGCTCCAAAGCCGTGTGCAGCAAAAAGTCAAACTGCTGACGCTCGTACAGATCCATAAGTGTCTAACCTACCGCCGGGGAGGAACTCAAGGGAGCCTGCGGAGCTTTTGGGTGGGTGGTGGAGCGGTCGTGCTGGTTTTTTTGTGTGCTAGGGCACCTGTGCTGGTGGATTTGTTCGATAAGCTGCAGGGCCGCCTGCGCCTCCTCATTCTGCTCATGACGACGAAACACCACCAGCGCCTCGGATGCCTTGTCCAAGGCCCGAGAGAATTGGCCCAGGTGGGCCAACGCATTGGCCTGATTGAGCAACGCCCGGGCATATCCGACAGGGTCCAAGGCTTTGTCCCGTACCCGAAGCACTCCCTCGTAAGCTTCAACCGCCTGGAGGAGATTCTGGGCGGGGTGGGCTGAAGGAAGATATTGCAATGCGTTGGCCAGATTCATCTGGGCGCTGGCCCAAAGCTGGGGAGTCTTCTCAGGATCGTAAGTCTGCACGGCTTCGCGGAACGCTCGAACTGCAATTCCCAACCGGAGCCGGTCCGAAGCCTCCTGCAAGGGCATGGCCATGTAGGCCAGCCCCAGATGATTTTGAGCCAAGGCGTACAACTGGGGAGCCGAGGCGCGAGTGATTCCTTGGTGCAGGGCTTTTTGATAACAGCGCACGGCTTCCAGCAGCAGGGAACGACTCCCCTGGGCCTGATGGTGCAAAGCCAAGCCCAAATACAGCCACAGTTGGGCATTCAACAAAGGCAGGGCTGCCTGGCGAGCCAGTTGCAATCCTTGGCGGAGGACTTGAGCGGCCCGATCCGGGCAATGGCCCGGATGCTCCAGCAACCATTGCCCAAGCTGGCACAGCAACCGTGCGGCAAGCACCGGCGAGGCCGACTCTGCTGCACAAGCTGCTCGTTGCAAGAGTTCCAACGCCCCAAACTCGTCCCCGCGTTCACGGGCAGCCGTAGCATGGAGCATCCAAACCACGGCTGCCAACTCATCGGAAAGCAAGTCCGGGGAAGGTGGCTGGTCCTCCACCGCCAAGGCATAAGCTGCTGCTTGCAACAGCACGAGCCAAGGCCCTTGCAACCGGGAGCGGAGTCGTTGATAGGCACTTTGAGTCGGCTGGAGCACGAAGCGGTTGTAGCTTGCCCACGGTTCGGGCACGCGTTGCAGAAGTTTTCTGGCTTGGTCCATCTGGCCCTGCTGGGCCCAGCCCCAAAACTCCCAGTGCCCAGGCAACCGCTCAGGCACTTCTCCTCGCATCAAAGCAGCGTGTTCCGGTTCGGCCCGGGGAGGAGGAAGAAGCAACAACCCCAGCGGAGGGTCGTACAACCCCCAAGGCTGAGGACGCATGTTTGCCAAGCTGGTCATGGGCCACCGGAAGCCGGAATGGGGGAAAATTCTTGTTGCGTCCAGGACCTGGTTTTATCAACCGCTGGTCTGATGAGCTTGGTCCAGGGGAGGCGCAACCGGGCAAGGAGAAGTCCGTTCCCCCAAGCAGGAATCCTGGTCCCACTGCTGGAACAGCAGATCGCACAAACGGTCTATGGCCCGGTTCACTGGCTCTGAGAGCCCCTGGCCCAGTTCAAACTGTTGCCCTTCGATCAAATAGACTGTGATGTTTTGGGGATACTGATCCTTAAGCAACCATCGGGCGAAAGCCAGTGCGTGGTCCCAACGAAATGCATGCAAGTTAATCCCTCGCAAGGGCGGGAGTTGTTCCACTTCGCTTCCGGGGAGGCGGAACAAAGAGCCGGGACGGTGCCCACTGCGACAGGCATCCACCAGGATGACTTGTGGCACCCCACGCATTTGAAAGGCAACATCCATGCCACCGGTTCCGCCATCGGCACATCGCACCCCGGGGGGTAATCCCCGTTGCCACAATCGTCGCACAAGCACCGGCCCGGCCGCATCATCCCCTCGCAAAAGGTTCCCACAACCTATCACCAAAGTGTGACAATTCATCCCAGCTCTCCAATCCGAAAGCGAGACAGCTCGCGATCCGTCTTGGCATCATACACATGCACGGTGCACACCAAGCAGGAATCATAGGATCGGGCCACATGGCCCATCTCCACCGGGTCGCTGGGATCACGGATTTGCGTACCGATAAACGATTGTTCCATAGGGCCGTGCACTCCATTGCCGTCCTGGGGACCGATATTCCACGCTGTGGGAGTGATTACCTGGTAGTTTTCGATTTTGCCATCTTTGAGAACGATCCAGTCGGCCAAAGCGCCTCGGGCAGCTTCGGTAGCTCCAAAGCCTTTGCCTTCGGGATATTCCACGGGTTTGCTATAGAAAGGTTCATGGAGCCGCAGTTCGCGGAGCCACTTTTGGGCCAGCTTGTAGTATTTGCAGGCTTCGTGCATTCGGGCCATGACCCGAACCAGCACGCTCGGCCCAACCGTCTTAATAGCATCCAGGAACAACGGATCGTAGTCTTGATACTCAGCAGCGCCGGGGCGTCCGGCTATTACCTGGCGAGCCAGGGGACCGGCTTCCAGAGGCATGGGTCCTTTGCCGGGCACTTCGTACCGAGGAGACTTGGCCCAACTGTATTTGCCTTGGGCGTGACCTTCCTTGGGATCAATCGGCTCGGTAACTCCTTCCCAGGGGTGCAGGTAAGTATCGCCTTTGTAGAAGGAATGGGCCGTACTTTCCCGAACCCGAAGATGATCAAAATCGTGAAACTCCTCCCCGTCATAAACCCCAGCCCGATTGATTAACGCCTGATTGCGGCCCTCAATGGTCGGATGTTCATACATTTCGGGCATGAAGTAGGTCCCGGTGGCCAGGTAGCTTCCGCATCCACCGCCGTAGCGATCTAGCCCGGCCGCCTTGCCAAACCGCAAGAACAAAGCGCAGTCGGAGTTGTACTGGCTTTCGTTCTCCTCGGCCCAGGCTAGCACATCTTCCCAGGTTTTGTTCTCCAACCACCGATCAATGGAACACCCCAACCAAGTTTTTTCCAGCCATTCGTTTTTCCAGTACTCCAGGATAGAGATGGCTCTGGTAACATCCGAAAGTGTCGGGGCACACATAACCCCCCCGGGAATCATAAAGCTGGAGTGCGGCCACTGTCCCCCAAATATGGCGTACACCTCCACCGGTTTTCCCGACAGCGTCACCCCCTTTTCATAGCTGGTGCCGGTAAAGGGAGCGAAGCGTCGGACCACTTCGTCATATTCAGGCAGTTTGCGGTAATTTTTGTGGGTCAAGTCAATGGCAAACAAGGCATAGAACCAGCGGGGGATGGATTGCAGCGTTTCGCATGCCTGGGCGATATTTCGCACCAAGGTAGCGTTAGGTGGCACGTGGGTGCGCCATGCCGTGTCCAGGGCATAGGCGGCTTTGTACAGGTGACTCCCTCCACAAATACCGCATATGCGCGGCGTGACGATCAATCCGGCTTGAGGATCCTTTCCTTTGAGAATGATTTCAAATCCGCGGAACATGCTGGCCTGGGTCCAAGCATCGCAAACTATGTTGTCTTCGATTTTGATTTTTAAATCCAGATCGCCTTCCACGCGTCCCAAAGGGCTGATGAGCTTCTCTTCCACAGCAACGGTAGCCATGGCACAACCTCCTGGATTAGCGAACCGCGAAGGTCCGAGTCGTGGACCAGACCAAACTCCCCCCATGGGGGACTACACCACAAACATGTCCTCTTTGGCCCACTCCGGAGCTGCCACCCGAGCGGCAGCGGCATGGGCCATATAGGTCACATGATCCGTACCTTCAGGAATATCTTTGGGAATGACTCCACTTATTTTCTGAGTTTTGAACACAGTACCGGGAGCCAGATCATAGAAGGGGAACTCCGGCTCCGTGCAGCCCGTGCACGGCATCCCTGCCCGAGTCTTGGAGGACTGGCGATTCCACAAGATGCGATTGCACGGACTGTGAGTCATTGGCCCCCGGCACCCGAACTCATAGAACAAACACCCGGTCCGGGTCCCTTGACCAAATTCCTTCGTGGCTTGCTTGTACTCAAAAAACTGTACCCGAGTACAACCCGTCTGCGTGAATGTCTTGAAAAAGGTTAACGGACGTTGAAGCTCATCCAGAGCGATGTCCTTGGCCCGGCCAGTGGCAATAGCCACCAGGATCTGAGTGACCCAATCGGGATGGGCCGGACAGCCCGGTATGTTGATCACCGGCAGCCCCCACTTGGACCGAAACTCCGAACCCAGGAATCCTCCTCGCTGACGCTTGAGATATTGCAGACCGACACTGTCGACGGGATTGGGCGCGGTGGCTGGGATGCCTCCCCAGCAGGCACAGTCCCCTATGGCCACCACCACATTGGCCTGAGGGGCCAGCTCTGCCACCCAGTCTTTCATCGGACGGTCGGCGAACATGTTAAATCGCCCCGTGCCGTTGGGTCCCAAAATCACCGTCCCTTCAAACACGAAAATATCCAGGGGCTGTTCTCCGCTGGCACATGCCCGAAAGATCTCCTGGGCATGGTCTCCCATTTCCATCCCTAGCGAGGGATGCCACAACACTTCGATGCCGAAGTCGGTCACCAGATCACATGCACTGGGTTGCTCTGCGTTGAGAAACGACATGGTATTGCCGCTACACGCTCCGCCCTGCAACCACAAGAGGGTGGTCATAGATTTTGCTCCTTCACCGCAGGATGGGAAAAAGGACCGTCAACACGGCACGGTGGCTCCTGATTCATCGAAAAAGGTACTTCCTTGCGCCCAAGTGCCAATAGCAAGAACATGGTATTTTTTGTGGCTTCCGAAACCGTCGGCACCTGGGCAATGCTAGGGCAAAGAGACAAGGAGCACCCTGGCAAATTATCCCTAAGGTTCGGGATCGCGTGAGTTTTTTTCACTTCCCTGACGCGAAGGCGGAAGAACGAGCAACCCCCGCTGCAAACCCACGCGAATCAGGTCCACCCGATTGTGGACATTCAGCTTGCGCATCAGATTGGCCCGATGACGCGTAGCCGTATGGGGACTGATATGGAGCCGACGAGCCAGATCGGCAGTGGTCAAACCCTCAGCAATCAGTTGGAGCACTTGGCGTTCTCGTGGGGT
>JAJRRR010000071.1 GCA_024279285.1 Planctomycetota bacterium | reverse complement strand
TACCTCCGCAGCAGGTTTACTCCGGAATGGCGATGGTGGCCTCGGGGGCGTTGGACGCCGCCCGAGCCCAGGCCCTACGCAACCTCCGCCTGCTGGCCGAAGCGGTCCGCCAGGGCTACACCATCCTGACCACCGAGCCCTCGGCGGCTTTGTGCCTGAGTCGGGAATATCCGGCCCTGGTGGACGACGAAGATGCTTTCCTAGTGGCCCAGCACACCTTGGAAGCCTGTACTTATTTGTGGCGGATGCACCTGGCCGGACAGTTGCAACTGGACTTTCGTCCCCTGCACGCTACGCTGGCTTACCATACGCCTTGCCATTTGATTGCCCTGGGGGTGGGCACGCCGGGGTTGAACCTGTTGAGGCTCATTCCGGGACTTTCGGTCCGCGTGGTGGAGGAAGGCTGCTCAGGAATGGCTGGCACCTTCGGTCTGGCTCGGGAAAACTTCCGCCGCAGCGTCCGCGCCGGCTGGGGACTCATCTCCGCCATGCGCCAACAGCAATTCCTGGCTGGCACAACCGAGTGCAGCGCGTGCAAAATGCAAATGGAACAAGGCACCACCAAACCCACCGTGCATCCGATCAAAGTGTTGGCTCTGGCCTATGGACTGATCCCAGAGCTGCAATCCCTGCTGAACACCCCCAGTGGGGAACTGGTGGTCAGTTGAAAGCCCGGGGACAAATAACCGTTTTCCCACACCCCTTGGGAACCAGGAAAGCAAACTCATGGCTCAAGTGCGAGTGATGTTGTTTGCCTCGGCGCGGGAGCTGCTGGGCCAGGAGGCCGTGGAGGTGGAAGTGCCTGGCCCGGTCTCAGCCGCCCAGCTCAAGCAGTTGCTGCTGCAACAGTATCCGGCTTTGGCTCCGGTGGTCCCGGCGGCTCAGTTGGCCGTCGGGCAGGAGTTCGCCTCCTCCGACCAGCAAGTCCGCCCTCAGGACGAAGTAGCGTTGATCCCTCCGGTCAGTGGTGGATAGAAAGTCGGTCCTCGTTTTGTATAGGAAACTCCGGGTGCTATGGAAACTCCCCAAACCGAATCCACGGTCAGCTATTTGACGCGCGAGCCGATTCGAACTGAGGAACTTCTGCGTCGGGTGCAATCGCCACAGGCAGGAGCGGTGGTGTTGTTTTTGGGCACGGTGCGACAGTTTACCCAAGGGCGCGAAACGGTGGCTTTGGACTACGAAGCCTATGCTGCCATGGCCCAACGCAAAATGGCCCAACTGGAAGCCCAAGCCCGAGCAAAATGGCCCTTGATCGGCTGTGCCATGCAGCATCGCTTGGGTCACTTAGAGCTGGGCGAGGTGAGCGTGGCGGTGGCCGTCAGTGCTCCGCATCGTCACCAGGCTTTTGAAGCCGCCCGATGGCTCATTGATACCCTGAAAAAAGAAGTGCCCATCTGGAAGAAGGAGCACTGGGCCGACGGCACCACGCAGTGGGTTCACCCTCAACAAGACTCTACTTCCGCTGGCTCTTGAACCTTTTGGAGGCCACTCCGTTTCCCGTGGGAGAGTAGGACCTTGGCCCGTGCCCGCTATGCCCGTTGGCTCCGCTGGCCCCGAATGTGGCTACTGCTTTCTCGGCGACAAGCCTTGGAGTGGAGCCGCTCCGGAGCCGGGGTGACGCTGTTTTTCGGGGGGCTTTTTTTGCTGGGTTGGGCCTTCTTTTTGGTGGTGCTGATCGGATTCGCCTGGCCGGAGTGGGAAGTCAATCGCCGTTTCTTGCCCACCTCTTGCACCGTGCTGGCCAAGCGCATTGCCGTACAACAAGCCGGGGGAGAGCCTTCTTATCGCCCCGAAATCCTCATCCGCTACCGGGTCCAAGGGCGCTCCTATCAGCAGTGGACCTACGACATCACCCGAGCCTATCACTCGGATCGGGAAACCGTGCTGGAAGCATTGGGCCGATTTCAAGTGGGCAGACAATACCCTTGCTGGTACGATCCTGGCGATCCCACCCGAGTGGTGCTGGTGCGGGGATTTAGCAGCTATGTGTGGTTGTTGGTCATTTTCCCGCTTACGCTGGTAGCCGTGGGAGCAGTGGGGTTAGCTTCGCGTTTGATCCGCGTGGGAACCACCGCCGAGCGGCGAGCTGCCCTGGTCCAGCAAGCCACGGCTTCGTTGCCCAAACTGCACCCTCCGGAGGAACTGCCCTCTTGTCTTCCTGACAACCAACCCTACACCGATAGTCCTGGTTCTCACCTGGCCTTTCGCCTCCCGATGCAGGGGCACGAGTTGTGGCCAGTGGTGGCCTTGGGCGTGGCGGCCCTGGCCTGGAACACGCTGGCCGTGGTACTGATCATCCTGGCCGTGGATCATCTGTGGCGAGGGCATTTGGTCGGATCGCTGTTTGCCGTGGCGGTGGTGGCCACAGGAGCAGGGATGTGGTTGTTGTATGTTTTGGCCGGACGATTGGGACGCCTGACGGCCTTGGGACAGACCGTCGTGGAAATCTCCGATCACCCCCTGCGGCCCGGCGGTCGCTATCGGCTCTGGGTGGCCCAGTTCGGAAGGCTCCGCTTGAAAGTGTTTCGCGTGCTGCTGATCTGCGAAGAAGTTGCCGTGTTCCGCCAAGGCACCGACCAGCGCAAAGAAACCCAAATCGTACTGGCCCATGAGCTGATTCGCCTGGAAGATGTGGCCGTGGAGGCCGCCGTGCCTTTGGAGCTGGAGGAGGAGTTTTGCATTCCGCCGGGAGCGATGCACTCGTTTCGGGCCGCCCATAACGAAGTGCGTTGGGAAGTCGTGGCCGAGGGGCTTCCGCTGCTTTGGCCCCCGTTTCGCCGAACCTTTCCCGTGTTGGTCTATCCGAACGAAGACCCTGGAGAGCCCTCAGCATGAAACCGCCCACCCTGATCCTCCGCTTGGAAGGTCCCCGGCGGACCTACCGACCGGGCGAGTTGCTTCGGGGGAGTTGTCACTGGGAACTTCCACCCCAGTTGCAAGCCCGACGCCTGGAGCTTTCGGTGCTGTGGCACACCGAGGGCAAAGGCGAGGAAGACTTTTGCGTGCACTACTTTGAAGCCTACACACCTCGCTCTGCCGGGGAACTTGTGCCGCCGATGGAGTTCAGCACCCGATTGCCCTCCGCCCCGTGGAGCTATGAAGGGGTGATTGTAAAAATCTACTGGTGCGTTCGGGCCCGATTGTTCCTCAACACCGGAGAACAAGTGGTGCAGGAGCGTCTGTTTCGGCTGGGGGAAGTGCCTCGGGCTCGCCCGCTGTCCTTGCCCCCCTTGGTGGCCGAAGCTCCCACCGAACAAACCGAGGAAATGTAATGAACCCTTCACAGCCCAAAAATCCCTTTGCCACCCGCTACTGGAGCCCAGGACAACTCCCGCTGTGGCTCCCCCCGGGAATCTCTTTAGACCACCTGGCCCAGAAGCTCCGCCGTTGTGTCCTCGGGGCTGCCATCGTTGGTCCTCATGGAAGCGGCAAAACCACGCTTCTGCTCCACCTGCTCCGTTTTGTGCAGCGGAATCAGCGCGCTGAGGTCTTGGTCCGCCTCCAAAGCAGCGGCAAACGGTGGCGAGCGGGGCAAGTGCGTTGGG
>JAJRRR010000070.1 GCA_024279285.1 Planctomycetota bacterium | reverse complement strand
CGTGGCTGGGGCCCTGGATCCACACTCCAACTACATGTCTCCCAGCACCTTGACCAACTTTGAAATCGCTATGCGTTTGGAGCTGGACGGGATCGGGGCTTCCCTGCGCCAAGACGAAGACGGCATCATTCGCGTGGTCAAGATCGTCCCGGGCGGGGCTGCCGACAAAGACGGCCGACTCAAGCCCAAAGATCAAATCATCGCTGTGGCCCAAGGCGAAGACGGGCCCTGGGTGGATGTGGTCAATATGAAGCTTTCCGAAGCAGTGAAGCTGATCCGAGGCAAGCGCGGCACGGTGGTCCGATTGAAAGTCATTCCGGCCACCGGAGGAAAACCTCGGGTGTACAAAATCACCCGGGACCGAATTGAACTCAAAGACAGCGAAGCCCACGGCGAAGTCCTCTCCGTGGGACGCAAGCCCGATGGAACCCCTTATCGCATCGGAGTGATTGATCTGCCCAGCTTCTACCTGGACATGGAAGCCGCACGATGGAATCGGCCCAACTACAAAAGCTCCAGCCGTGATGTGCGACGCATCCTGGAACAGTTTCGCCGCCAAGGAGTGGACGCCGTGGTGGTGGACCTGCGCCGCAATGGCGGAGGATCGCTCACCGAAGCGGTTAAAATCACCGGACTGTTTATAGACCACGGACCCGTGGTCCAAATCCGCGACGCCGATGGGCATGTGGAAGTGGTGGAAGACACCGAACACGGAGTGGTTTGGGAAGGCCCCTTGGTGGTCATCGTAAGCAAGTTCAGCGCCAGTGCTTCGGAAATCTTTGCTGGAGCCATTCAGGACTACCGCCGAGGAGTGGTCGTCGGGGACCACGCCACTCACGGAAAAGGCACTGTGCAGGTGCTTGTAGACCTTTCGCGCCGACTGTTCCGCTTCGGAGGAGCTCCCAAACTTGGGGCATTGAAAGTGACTATCCAAAAGTTCTACTTGCCCGGCGGAAACAGCACGCAGGAACGAGGCGTGCTGGCCGATGTAGAGCTTCCCTCCATCACCAGCCACTTGGAAATCGGCGAACGCGACCTGGAGTATGCCCTGAAGTTTGACCAGGTTCGTCCAGCCAGTTTCCGCCCTTTGAACTATGTCACGCCCCAGATGATCGCCACTTTGCGCCAGCGCAGTGCTGCCCGAGTGGCCAAAAACGCCCAGTTCCAAAAAGAGCTACAACGCATCGCACGCTACGAAGTGCAGAAAAACCGCAAGACAGTCCCACTCAACGAAAAGGAGTTCCTTGCCTTGCGCAAAGCCGATACCAAGCTGGATGACATTTTTGACGAAGACGACTCTTCACAACGCGATGGACGAGCCATCAAACGCGATTACTATCTAGAGGAAGTGCTGGCCATCACCGTGGACTATCTGCAATTGCTCCAAAAGAGCGGGCAGGTCCAACTGACTGGAAAGTAGCCCCTTTTGTCCCAGACAGAGGGCTTCAGGACAGGTCCTCCCAACCTGTTCGCTTAGCTGCGGTGGGATGGCCGTCGGCTTTTTTGCCAAAGGGGCTAGTGTCAACTCGGAGCCTGGGGAAGTCTCGTTGCCCTCGGCCGGGTATTTCTCGCTCCTTGGATTCGTTTCACCGTGCCCTTAGAGTTCTAGCTGGCCAAATGCTGTGAAGTCAATCGTTGGGCTATCCTGGCGTGGTTTCCCCCAGCGGAAGTTCCACGCTGACGGATTCCAGGTGGACGCCAACCGCAAACTGGCAACTGCTCTTGGTGGAGAACAGAGCCGCCGTAGGTGTGGACCCCTGGCACATTGGTCGCATTTCACATTATTCTCTTTGGCTTCCAAACAGTCTGACGCATCCCTTGCACAAAGAGCCGATTTGGCTTTCAATGAGGCGTCTGTTCTTGGGAGCAAAAGGGGACGCTGATGCCTGAAGTGCAGCCGTTTCGTGGAATTCGTTACGACTTGGGTCAGGTGGGCTCGCTCAGTGATGTGGTGGCCCCTCCTTACGATGTTATCTCCCCGGAGGAGCAAGACCGACTCTACCAACGCCACCCGACCAATGTCATTCGCTTGATTTTGAATCGTCGTGAACCGGGGGATGAGGAGCTGGCGCCGTATCGGCGGGCCGGACAGTTTTTCCGCAACTGGCAACGCCAAGGAGTGCTTTTCACTGAGCCTGATCCGGCTCTTTACATCTACGAGCAGCAGTTCCAGTACCAGGGTCAGTCGTATTGTCGTCGGGGGTTCATTGCTCGGGTGCGGCTGGAACCGTTTGGACAGGGGAACATTTTCCCTCACGAGCACACCATGCCCGGGCCCAAACAGGACCGGCTCTTGCTGATGCAGTCCACAGGGGCCAACTTGAGCCCGGTCTTTGGCATGTACCCGGACACTGAAGACCGAAGCGGCCCTCTGCTACAACAGGCCATTGCTGGTCGCACCCCGTTGGTGGCTACCGACGAGCAAGGGGTGGTGCATCGGCTCTGGCCTCTGCTGGACCCGGAGCAAATCGCTCCCTTGACCGCCTTGGTCAGTGCTCAGCCCATCTTCATCGCCGATGGTCATCATCGCTACGAAACCGCCTGCGAGTACCTGCGTCAGTTGGAAAGCCGTGGCTCCCTGCCGCCCAACCATCCGGCCCGATTCGTCATGATGATGCTGGTCTCCATGAACGACCCGGGCATGGTGGTCTTTCCCACCCATCGGGTCATGCAGCAACCCGAAGGCTTAAGTTCCGCAGTTTTGTTGAATCGCTTGCAAGAAGCGGTGAAGGTGGAGCTTCAGCTCTCGGGACTTTCCCGGGCCGAGGAAGCCTGGCAAGGCGTGCTAGCTACTCCCGAAGATCAAGTCCCCATGGCTTTCTACACCCCTGGGGATCAAACCTGGTCGGTGGTGAGTTTGACTGCTCAAGGCCATCGGCTCATGGAACAACTGGCTCCCCAAGCTCCCCCGGCCTGGAGGCGACTAGGCGTGAGTGTGCTTCAGGAGTTGGTGTTGAAGCACGCTTTGGACCTGGCGGAAAAACCCTCTACGATCTATCTGCACCAGATCTCAGAAGTACAAAAGACGCTGCGAGAGCATCCGGGCCATTGGGCCACTTTGGTCCTGCCTCCCACGATGGAACAAATCCGCCAGATTTCGGCCTCCGGGGTGCGCATGCCGCCCAAAAGCACCTACTTCTATCCCAAGCTGCTCAGCGGACTGGTGTTCTATTCCCTGGAGAGCAGTTAGTAGCTTGAGCTTGTTGGGAAAACGCCGGGAAGGTCCAAGGGCAAACCGTTGCAGTCGTGGGGGATTTTGGCACAATAACAACGCCCTGGGTGCGTGGCTGGTTGATGGCGTTTTCAGAAAAGGAGCAAGCTATGGGTCGTCCGGTGACATTGTT
>JAJRRR010000069.1 GCA_024279285.1 Planctomycetota bacterium | reverse complement strand
CCCAAGATGTTGGGTATCCTACCACCTCTTTCGGCTCTGTCAAGCTTTTTCTGAAAGGTTTTCCTAACTCCCCCTGAGAGCAGAAGATAAGTTCTCTGGCCAAGACAAATCTTCAGGGCAATTGCCTCCCAGATCCCCAATTTGACCAAAAATCATCCCGCAATGACATTCCATAAGTTACTAAAATATACACACTTGCGCACAAACAGCTTGGCCGATTGAGCAGAGGGCGGAAAGGGAAGTGAAAACTACCCCTGGAGTTTCGCAGCCAGTTGGGTTTGGACGCTCTCTAGAGCTGGGGTCCAATGGCCTTGGGAGGTCTGGTGGAACAGTTGGGCTTGGGGATACCAAGGCACTCGCTGGGCGGACCGAGGCCACATCCAGCTTGGCCAGCGGCTGACCAGCACCCAGCACTCCACTGCCAAAGCTCCGGCCAAATGAACATGGATCGTGGGCACTCCCACCACCAGATCCAAACAAGCTACCAAAGCCGCCATGGTGTCCCAGCAACGGTTGGCTTTCTCAAGAAGTTCCCCCGGCGGTGCTTGTCCCGTGAAGTGATGCCAAAGGGTTTGTTCCTCGGCGGTCAAAGGCACCAGAGGCACCCAGTTGATCCCTGGCAGTTCCAGCAGCTTCTGACAATGGGTCAAGCTTAGGGCCCGGCCCAGGCGATCTGCTCCAGCTTGGGCTGGACGCCACACCAGTCCCACTCGCAGTCCCGTCTTGGAACCCAAGAGCAACTCGGCCCACTTTTTCCTCTCAGCCGAAGGGATCAGCACAGGTTCCCAGGCGTGGGAGTGTGGTTGTTTGTCCAACACAAGCGGCAGGTCGCCTAAGAAGATCTCATAGTCAATTTCGCCATCAAGAGACGAAGGCTCTGTTTGCTGCTGGCACACCTGAGCCCAAGGAAAGCTTCTGCGCCACAGGTCTTCCATGCCCTGGGGAGCTTGAAGCCACACTTGGCCACCGGACTTGAGCCCAGGCAACCACGAAGCCAAGGCCAAGTTCCAACTGGTCCTGGGTTCTGCCCGAACGAGCAATGTTTTTCCTTCCAGGGGCTCTCCTTGCCATCGGGCCCAAGGAGGAGAAGGTGCTTGGGCAAGCTGGGTGCGAGCAGGGCGCCACTGCCACAAGGGCCAGCCTGCGGCCCACCGTTGCTGCTGCAAAGCCAACAAGGCCTGAGCCCAACGCGCACCAGGGTCCAACGGATGGATTCGGCAGGCTTGTTCCCAAGCTCGTAGGGCCTGATCTACCAACCCCTGCCGCATGAAGCACTGACCTAGCATCCACCAGGATTGCCAGTTTTCCGGTTCGGAGCAGAGGACTTTTTCCAGATGTCGGGCGGCCTGGTGCCAGTGTTTTTGCTGTCGGGCCACTTGAGCAGCCAAGCGATGCAATCGGGGGTGCTGAGGCCAGTGAGCCAGAGCTTCCTGGACTGCACCTTGAGCGTCGTCCAGACGATCCGATTGACGCAACGCTTCTATCAGCCCACACCACGCTCCCAAGTGCTCCGGATCCAGTTGGAGCGTGCGGCGGAAGTGTTCTTCGGCCGCGCGGAGCTTGCCTCGCAGAAGCAATCGGGTGCCCACTTCAAAGTAGTAGTGGGGATTGGTGGCGTTGGCCCGAAGCGTGGCGGCGGCTTCTTGCAAGTGTTGACTGATTTGAGCCGATTGCTGGGCCAGTTGAGTCAACGGGACTTCAGAAACCTCCGAAGCCGACTGCCCTTTCAGGGCCCAATTGCCCAAGGCAGAAATCATCGGATCAGCAGTGGATGCAGAACGAGGAGTTTCCCAGCTCATACGCTTTGGCCCTGGCAACCATTGGGCGCAGAAAACAACCGAGTTTTGGACAAGCGTAGCATTTGCAGCTTGTTCCAAACTTGCAGCACAGCTTGTGCCGGATTCAGGGTTTTGGAAAACCTTCCCCCTACAACTCCCCCAACCGGCACAATCCTTTCAAAGCTCCGGCCAGGGGTGGTCT
>JAJRRR010000068.1 GCA_024279285.1 Planctomycetota bacterium | reverse complement strand
CGCAGCAGTTCCGCCGGTGATTTGGTAATGGACCCGATAGCCACTGGCCGGGCCTCCGTCGCTTCGGCGTAGCACTTGGGTAAGCAGCCGGACCGGAGAGCCTAAGGGAGCTTCGGTCGGAGCCGGGAAAGTCCATTGGGCATCGGCCCAATAGACCCAGGCCGTTCTCGTGCCGGCCGAGGCGGCCAAGCCCGGCACCACCACTTGCACTTTGCTCAGTCCCTCTTGAGCCGAGGAGAGCAACACGGCTGCCTCGCCGCGGCGCAGGGTGATGTCGTCGCGGGGATCGGGAGTTCCACGGGACCAGAGGGCGTTTCGGGCAGCGGTGAGGGTGACCACATGGGCATCGCTGATCTTGCCCGGGGAAACAAACGGCGGAAGCAACCGCGCCAAAGGATGCGGGGAAACGATTAAATCCAGCCGTCCCACACTTTGAGGACTCAGCACCCAATCCACCCGCTGATTGGGCAACCCTTGTCCGGCTTGGGCGACTTGGGCCACCAGCACCACGCTTCCGCCCACCACCGCGGCTGTTTGCTCAGGACGCACCTGGAGGGTCACTTGCCCAGGCATCGTGCCTGAGGGGGAAGTGACCAGTGGTGGGGGAGGAGCGATGTAGGTGGGGGCGGAGTGCGGAGGGGCTTGCCAGGCTGCGCAGCCCAACCCCAGCAGGCCCAGCAGGACTACCTGCCCTGCCAAGCTGACAAAGTACACCGACCCAATCGGGAGCCGGTTCATTCTGGCCCTGTCTTGCCGTGCATGCGGAGTTACCCACTCTCACGAAACAATCCCCGGCACATTAGGTCCCCACCCTTTTGCAGACAAGCCCAGTCTTGCCCTCTTTCCCCACCAGCACTGCTAGCAGCTTGGGGTTGAGCGAAGTGGTGTGTGATTTGCCCCGGCCGGCATGCTGTTCCGGAGATGGCCTACTGAATGATTTCCCGCCGGCGCTGCAGATAGTCCCAAACGACATAGCGATCCAGGTCCTTGCCGGCGGTGAAGAAGACGCGTCCGCGGGTGCTTTCGGCCAAACGGTAGGCAAACTGAATGTCTTCCCGACTCTGAGCCCAACTGGGCAGCAAAAACACATTGATGGTGATCCCTTCCTGGGCACACAGCAGCCCTTGGCGCAAGGTGGCCTCCTCGGTGCGGCGATCCGGGGGATAGAGCAGATAGAGCATGTGGCCTTCGAAGTGGGCCGTGGGCAGCCCATCGGTGATGAGCACGATCTGTCGGTTTGGCGTGTCCTGCACAGCCAGCAGTCGCCCGGCCACTTCCAGAGCATGTTGAATGTTGGTGAAGTGCTGGGGAATGTCCAGCTCGGTGATGTCCGGACGGCTCATGTCGGCCCGAAGACGCACAATCGGGTCATGCAGCGAAGGAAACTTGGGCAAAAGCGAAACAATCCGCGACGGCTCGCACAGCTTGGCAAAAGTGTACATTTCCACAAACTGCAAATAGTCTCCCGGAAACTCTCGCACGATCAGCCCATGCAACGCCAACGCCATCCGCTTCACATTCACATATTGGCCCTCGTAGCGCATGGACCCACTCATGTCCATAATGACCACCGTGGCGCACTTGGGGCGGTTCCGGGTGCGGTGGATGAGGATGTCCTCAGGCAGCACGCGCACTGGCACTCCCGGCCCCTGGCGAATCAAGGCGTTGATCATCGTGCCGGGAATGTCCATCTGGGTAATGGAGTCGCCGAACTCATAAGGCTTGGTTTGAGGAAGCTCCACAGCTCCTTCGCCGGTAATGGTCCCCTGGTGGCGACCACTTCGTCCGGGCCGAAGCTGGCTGAAAATCCGCTCCAGAAGCCGGTTCTGAAACAACCGATAAGCCTTGGGGGTGAGAGCAAACCGATTGCCCTGCCGCTGAAGCCCCTGCGACTGGGCCAAATGGCGCAGGTACTCCTGAACCAGTTCTTGAAGCCGATTCAGCTCGGCGATCTGTTCTTGGGAAGCAAACTGGCTGAGGGCTTCCAGGTCGATGATGCCCACTTGGGCCGTTCGGGCGGCTTGGCGCAGTTGTTCCAACAGGCGATCAATCTGTTCCAACTCCTCTTTGATGGCCAGGGCTTCGGGAACGCTCATGCGTCGGGTGCCGGTGAAGGTGTATTTGGCAGCCAGTTCCTCCACTTCGTACTTCTCGCCCAAAGCGGTCATCACATGCAGCAGCCGTCGGGCAAACCCAGGGGCCACTTCCTCAGCTTGATACCAGAGCTGTTCCAAGTCATAAATCTGTTGCTCGCGGACCGCCACTTGAAACCGCTTGGCAAACCGCCGCGGAGGCCGAGTCAAGCCCACCAGTTCCCGGTAGCGACGCCGCGCTTGGCTCAAAGCATGCTCTACCTCATAGGTTTGCAAAATCTTACGCTTGCGCTGCAAAAGCAACTCAATCAGGGCATCCAGAGTCGGCCCCAAGCCGGCAATCTGGCTGGGGTCCAGGCGCACAGCCCGGGCCAGTTCTTCTTCGGTCAACTGACGAGCATCGCCAAAAAACAGCAGATGCTCAAACATGGCCGAAACCACATCCGGCTCCTCCCGACCCGGGGGAGGGAACCTCTGAGGGTCGTATTTTTGATAGACATGGATCACCCCACCTATCTGATCCCGCCGCGTCATGATGGCACCAAGGCAATCTTGAGAGGAAACGCTTCCGTTTCCGGCCCGAGCAAGGCCGCGCGTTCTTGCTGGTGGTTTTTTTCATCCTATCTTGTGGAGGTGGCCTCTCACCAGCGGGTTGGGGCTAGCTTCGCCACACATCTCCCATAGCGGCGGCCACCGGCACAAAGATCAGCAACGGAAGCCAGGCTGCGGTGGTGGGGTCCAGGTAAAGGGCTCGGCCAAGATACTGGGCCCCGAGAATCGTCAGACTAAACCCGGCCACCACGGCCAATGCCAATCCCCCGGCTAGGAACAAATTCCGTTGATACCGTCCCAAAACAAGCGGCAGCCCCAAAAACAAAAGTGTCAGATCCACCAGCGGCTGAACCACCCGAGCATGAATCGTCACTCGCAAATCAGCGCCGAAATCCAGGCTGGGGTTTTTCAGCGTACGCAGCAGCCGCGCGGTGGATTCAAACTGCAAGATGCTTCCGCCCAAAAGCTGCTCCGGCTCCACCCCACTGACAACAAACACCTCGTCCTCCTTCAGCCACGAGGCGTCCCGAGGGGTGTAAATGAGCACTTCTCCCTCAGGTCCCAACAGCGAAGGCTGCCGCACCAGATCTGGCGGTTGGCTTACCCCTTGGATCAAATAGCCGCTGGGGTGCTGGTGGTTGGCTGCAAGCCAACGAGCCTTCTGGCCTTGCAGTTGGCGCCCATGCCGGTCCAACCCTGGAGGAAGCAAAAAGTCCGGCTTCTCCAACACTCTCCCTTCCAGGGAGATCCCCGAGCCTCGCAACAAAATCCCCGTGCGATGATCGTACCGAGGCTTGATCTGCCAAGGAGTGTCTTGCACCAGATCGTTAGGCGTTTTGACCAGTTCCGTTTTGAATTGCGGCAGGAGCAATTCGCGGTTCAGCACGGCTGCTCCACTGAAAAACACCCCTGCCACGATCATGGGCAACACCACCCGACGGTGAGGAATCCCGGCTGCTACCAAAGCCACCATCTCGTTGTGTCGCTGAAGCGCCGCCACGGTAAACATGGCCGCTATCAATACCACCACCGCTTGCAACCGGTCGTACAAAAACAGCACCCGATACCCGTAAAACCTCGCCATCTCTGGCACCACCGCTCCCTTTTTGTCCGCATAAAGCAAAAACACATCCAGGTTCGTAAACACATCAATCACCACATACAGGCCCACCAAGCTCACAAAACAGATCACAAACAGCCACAAGAACTGGCGCAACACATAGCGGTCTAGGATGCCGGGCATGGGAGGTTCTCCTCCAAGGGGCGAGGGGGAATTGTGCCCCAGATCACTGCCCCTGCTCAAGAGCAGCTCCCGACTTTCGTTTGTCCTTTAAGAGCGGTAAGTTGAAAAAACCACCTGCCGCCTGCTGCCAGGAAAGGAAAACCCATGAGCGTGCAGCGTGTGTCGATCCAAGAGGCTCAACGCCCGTTGTTTGTCGGCATAGACTTGGGCGGAACCAACATCAAGCTAGGTGTGGTGGATGCCCAGGGTCGGGTGGTGGCCCAGGACCGCATGCCCACTCTGGTGCCTCAAGGGCCGGAGCGTGGGTCGGAACGGATGGGTCAGGCGGTCCGACAGATGCTCAAGCAACTGGGAGTGAGTCCGGAGGAAGTGGGCCGTGTAGGACTGGGCACTCCCGGAACCATGGACATCCCGGCCGGAATGCTCCTGCGACCCCATAACCTGCCCGGCTGGGAAAATTTTCCTATCCGCGATCGGGTAAGTCAGCATTGCGGGTTTCCGGTCACTTTTGTCAACGATGCGGCCGCGGCGGCCTATGGGGAATATTGGGTAGGAAGCGGCCAACGCTGGCAAAGCATGCTCATGCTCACCTTGGGCACGGGCGTGGGCGGGGGAATCGTCATCGGCGATGTGAATATCCAAGGAGCCCACAGCCACGGCGCCGAGTGCGGCCACATCATCATTGACTACAACGACACGGCCCGAGTGTGCCCCTGCGGGCAAAAAGGGCACTTGGAAGCCTATGCCAGTGCCACGGCTGTAGTGCAACGGCTCCAGGAAGCCCTGGACTCCGGCGTGGAAACCTCCCTACGGGATCGGGTCCAAGCCGGCGAGCAACTTACCCCCTTGCTCCTGGCCCAAGAAGCCCAACGCGGCGATCCCTTCGCTCGGGAGTTCATCCAACAAACTGCCCGATACCTGGGCATCGGCATCACCTCGCTGCTGCACACCATTGATCCCGAAGGCGTGGTCCTGGGAGGAGCCATGAACTTCGGCGGCCCCGGCCATCCCTTGGGGGAACAGTTTTTGCAATGGGTCCGACAGGAAGTCCAGCAGAGAGCTTTTCCCGTGATTGCTCAAAATGTGGTCATAGAGTTTGCTTCCCTGGGCCCGGATGCCGGATTCATCGGCGCAGCCGGCATGGCCCGTCTCCAATGGACACAGCAAAATCAATAGTCCCTACCCACCTGGGACCCGTGGCTAAAGCAGTTCAACATTGACTCGCCGATTGGGAAAATATCCATTCCGACCGGGCCAATCTGAAGTCGTAGAAATTGACAGCTTGGCGCAATGAGGCGGTTCAGGTTTAAGATTGTTGTGAAACACCTCTCCATGCACTTGCGGATGCTTGTGTGATTGTTTTAGCCGATAGGTAAAGAGCCCGCTGGGCGCACGGATTCCCTGGCCCAGCAAGTCAAAAGGTTTGGGGCTTAGCGCTGGAGATGGCGTTCAATTTCGCGTCCTTGGGTGGTGATGGGTCCTTGGGCGGGGTCCAACAGATGTTGGGCGTTGGAGACGGCTTCGTTCCACTGGGCGGCCGATTGCTGCCATCCGGCACAGCCCAACAGCATCGGGCCCAATAGGACCCAAACCCAGCGTCGCCATCGGCTACTCTCAGTTGTGGTGTTCATCGCTTCGGCACATCCTGTGCACAAGAACCCCAGGCGGGCCGGAGTCTGCCAAAAGGGGCTTTGGGGGTCCAGAGCAATTTGGCCCCAAATCTCAAAAAATTTCTCCCCTGCTAGCATCCTCCAGCTTCCGCCCAATATGGCCTAACTTCCCGCTCCTTAAGTGTTCTCAGCCTGATAGAGCCCGTGCTGGTAAATATACATCTCCACGGCCGCAGGTACCTGATAGCGGATGGAGCGGCCTTGGGCCAGGCGGCGGCGGATTTCCCGGCTGCTTATGCCCACCAGCGGCATTTCCACCACACGCGGAGAGCACCACTGCCAAGTGGCCTCATCTACCAGGCGACGCAAGGGTTCCCAATTGACTTCGGGACATCCGGGGCGTGGGACGGCTATGAGGTGGGCCAGGCGGCAGATTCGCTCGGGATGCTTCCAGGTGGGGAACTCCGCCACGCTGTCGGCTCCTAAGAGCAAAAAGAATTCGTGCTCCGGATGCTCCTGGCGGAAGTGTTCCAGCGTGCGATAGGTGAAGCTGGGGCCAGGCTGGTTCAGCTCCCAGGAATTGACCACAAACGACTCGTGCCCGTCGGTGGCCAGGTGGAGCATGTTGAGCCGGTGTTTGGGGTCGGTGATGGGCTGTTGGAGTTTATGGGGAGGCAGAGCGGAGGGGACGAACCGCACCTGATCCAGCTTGCACTCCTCCCGACAACACTCGGCCACCAACAGATGGCCCCAGTGAACCGGATCAAAAGTGCCGCCAAAAATGCCCACTTGCACCGTCGGCTTGCCCCCTGCCGTCAAGCGTGCCATATTGCGCTTGTGTGAAGGGTCATCCTACCGGTGGGGAGTGCCTTGGCCAAGAGTCGTTCGCCGCAGCGGTTGTTGTTTCCTCGGCTCCCGGCGTGGGAGCGCGATGCCCAAGGGGAAGTGCTGGTGGCCCGTGTGCTCTTTCCCCGAGGGCCTCAGGGGCAGTTCGACTATCGGGTTCCGCCGGGTCTTTGGGACAAGATAGAGGTGGGGATGCGTGTTCGGGTGCCGTTGGGGCCTTCGGACCGGCTGCGGGTGGGATATTGTGTGGCCTTGATGCACGAGCATCCCCAGCCCCAACAGTTGAAAGAAGTGGCTCAACTGCTAGATTCCCAACCCCTGCTCACCCCTCAGCTTCTGGAACTTTCCCAATGGATGGCCCGACGCTATGTGTGTCCCTGGCCCACCGTGCTGGAGGGAATGATCCCGGCAGGAGTACGCAGCGGCTCGGGCAAGCGCTGGGCAACCGTGCTGGAACTTGCCCCCGGGGCGAGGGAAAAAGCCTCCAAGCTTCAGCTTTCCCGAAAGCAGCTTTTGGCTCTGGAACATCTGGCCAGTGCCAGTGAACCGATGCGGGCTGAAGAACTGGCCCGGGCCGCAGGATGCACTCTGGCTCCGATTCGGGCATTGCGTCAAAAGGGGTTGGTTCGGGCACGCAGAGTGCGTTTGCGAACCGCCGTGGTGGAGCAAAAGCCCTTGCCTGCGCGTCAAGAGCCCTTTGAACCCACGCCCCAGCAACGCCAAGCCCTGGAAGCCATCCTGCAAGCCTTGCGGCAGCGACGGCACGAGGTGTTTTTATTGCACGGGATCACCGGTAGCGGGAAGACCGAAGTGTATCTTCAGGCCATTGCTCATGTGGTTTCCTCGGGTCGGCAAGCCATTGTGCTGGTGCCTGAGATCAGCCTTACCCCTCAAACCCGACAACGCTTCGAAGCCCGGTTGGGGCGCGTGGCCCTGCTGCACAGCCATCTAAGCGACGCCCAACGCTCCTGGTACTGGGAGCAAATTGCCCGGGGACAGGTGAATGTGGTCATTGGGGCCCGAAGCGCCATCTTCGCTCCCACGCCCCAGTTGGGACTGATCGTCGTGGACGAGGAGCACGAAAGCTCTTTCAAGCAAGAAAATGCTCCCCGATACCACGCTCGGGAAGTGGCCCTGCGTCGGGGGCAGTTGGAAGGAGTGCCGGTGGTGTTGGGCTCAGCCACTCCTTCGCTGGAAAGCTACCATGCGGCCCAACAAGGACATTTCCGCCTGCTGCGGCTTACCCAGCGGATCAATCGTCTTCCGTTGCCTCAGGTGAAGTTGATTGACCTGCGGCTCGTGCTGCATCCGCACAGGGCAAGTTCCCTGCTGAGCCCCCCTTTGCAGAACGCCATGCGGGAGGTGCTTCAAGAAGGCGGGCAAGTGATCCTGCTGCTGAATCGCCGGGGCTACAGCCCTCATGTGCAGTGTCCTGCTTGTGGCCACACGATGCAGTGTCCCCATTGTGAAATCAGCCTGACCTACCATCGCCAAGACGCGGTGGTGTTGTGCCACTATTGCCAGTACGAGCTTCCGGCTCCGAGCCGGTGTGTGGAGTGTGGGTTTGCCGGGATTCGGTTTTTCGGCTGGGGCACGCAGCGTCTGGAGGCCGAAGTGCAGCGTCGGTTTCCTGGGTATCGGGCCCTGCGCATGGACACCGATGCCATGCGCCGTCCGGGCAGCCATCAACAAGCCCTGGAAGCCTTCCAGCGAGGGGAAGTGCAGATCTTGTTGGGCACGCAGATGATTGCCAAAGGGCTGGATTTTCCGCGGGTGCACCTGGTTGGGGTGATCAACGCCGACACGGCGCTGCACTTGCCGGACTTTCGGGCATCGGAGCGGACTTTTCAGCTTTTGGTTCAAGTGGCTGGTCGTGCGGGTCGTGGGGACCGGCGAGGGCTGGTGCTGGTGCAAAGCTTCACGCCCGAGCATCCCGTGCTCCAGTGCGCCGCAGCTCAACAATATGAACAGTTTGCCCAAACCGAACTGAAACACCGTCAGGAGTTGGGCTATCCACCGTTTGGGCATTTGGCTCGGGTGGTGGTGCGTGGTCCGGTGGCGCAGAGGGCGTTGGCTTGGGCCCAACAGGCAGCTCAGCGGGTTAGCGAGGAGCTTCGGGCCCAAGTGCCCCAGGGGCGCCTGCTGGGCCCAGCTCCGGCCCCTCTGGCCCGACTCCGAGGACACTACCGCTTCCACTTCCAAGTGCTGGTGCCAGGAGAAGTGCCTCTGTGGGATCTTCTAGACCAAACCCTCAGGTCCTTGAAACCCCCAGAAGAAATCCACCTCATCGTAGATGTCGATCCGGTGAATATGCTTTAGCCCAAAAGCTAAGGTGCCAACGGATCCGGCACATCCGGATGAGGGAACGGCACCCGAGGAGCGTCGGCCCAAAGCTCCTCCAGGGCGTAGTACTGCCGGGTTTCCGGGTCAAACAGATGGATGACCACATCCCCGTAGTCTAGAAGAATCCACCGGCTGTCCTGGAACCCTTCGATACCCAGGCGCTGATCCCCCAGTTGATCTTCCAGCACCCGGTCGATCTGCTCGCTGATGGCATGCAACTGGCGGCGACTGGTGCCAGTGACGATCACGAAGTAATCAAACATAGAGGTCAGCCGCCGGGTGTCTAGGATGAGGATGTCTTCGCCCCGATTTTCATGAGCCACTTGAGCAGCCGCCAAGGCCAACCGCAATCCCCGGCCCACCGTCTCCGAAGATGCCGAAACTGCGCTCACCGATCCTCCCTCGGTTTGAGGTGGTAGCCAAGTGGAAAACTTGAAACCGTAGCAACAGTAGATTTTACTCACCACCTGCCTGGAGAGGGAAGCGGCCAAGCCCTGCCCTTAGCAATTGCAGCGTGTGCCGGTGAGGTCGGGGGCCAAGTTTTTGACCTGTGGGCGAGAGGGCATTAGACTGGACGGCGGTACGCCATTTGCTGCTTTTTGCCCGCCTGTTCCTGCCTGCCTACCAGAAAGGTGCCCTCCTGCGATGAAGCGGATTCTTTGGGGATTGGTGTGGACGGTGAGTTTGTTGGGGACTGCTTGGGCCCAGGTGCAAGTGCAGTCCATTTTCCCACTTGTACTGAGTCGGGGCCGAAGTTCCCGGGTGAGTTTCCAAGGCAAGGGGTTGCAAGAGGCCACCGGAGTTTGGTTTCCGGCCCCCAAGGTTGCGCTCAGGGTGAAAAGCGCCAAGCCGCAACAAACCACAGTGGAATTGCGCCTCCCGCCCCAGTGCCCCCTGGGCGTGTATCCGCTGAGGCTGGTGACCCGATCCGGGGTGAGTGATCCCCGGCTGGTGCTGGTAGATAGCCTCCCTGTGGTACTGGAGCAAGAGGGAAATCAACAGCTCCACTTGGCCCAAAAACTCCCCCTGCCGGTGGCACTTTGTGGCACCTGCACCGCGGAAGGCTATGACTATTTCACCTTTCAGGCCCGAAAAGGCCAGGTGCTCACGCTGGAAGTGTATGCTGCCCGATTGGGCACCCAGGCCGATGTGAGCCTTCGGGTGCTTGACGCTGGGGGTCGGGAGTTGCTTTGGGCCGACGATACGCCCTTCACCGGCTCTGATCCCTTGGCGGTGTTTCGCGTGCCGGAAGACGGGCAATATTTCTTGGTGGTCAACGATGTGCGTTTTCGGGGCGGGAAGGAGTTTGGGTATGTGCTTCGCGTGGGGCAGTTTCCGGCCGTGGTGGGCGTGTTCCCCTTGGTCGCCTCTGCCAGGCAAAAGCAAACCGTGCATTTTTGGACCCTCCAGGGGAAAAAACTTCCGGCCACCGTGCAGTTAGGCCCTGGGACTTGGCTTCGGCACGAGTTGCCCGGAGCCACAGACTACCAGCGCAGTTGGGTCTGGGTGCGAAGCTCTCCGGAAGCCGAAGCCACGGAAGAACTGTTGGAACGCGAGCCCAACGACTCCGTCAAACAAGCCACCTTGGTGGACGCCCTGCCTGCAGCACTCAACGGACAATTTGATCGCCCGGGAGACCGAGACCTTTGGGCCATCAAACTCCAAAAAGGGCAGTCCGTGAGAATTGTCGGCCAGGCTCGCCGGTTCGGCTCTCCGGCAGACTTGTACCTGCGCCTCCTGGATGCTCAAGGTCGCACCGTGGCCGAGGCAGACGATACCCGAGGTGGGGAAGGCCAGTTGGGCTACAAGGCTCCCGCCTCAGGCACTTACTTCCTGGCAGTGGAAGAGCTGGCTTCAAGAGGAGGACCAGGGTTTGCTTACCGCGTGCTGGTGCGTCGTCCCAAGCCCGAAGTGATCCTCCAAGCCGAGCCTCTGACGCTCAACGCCCCGCAGGGAGGAGTGGCCGTGGTAAAAGTCAACGCATTGCGACTAGGCTACCAGGGGCCCATCCACTTCCGCTTGCACGCTCCTTCGGGCATCCGGCTGCAAGCTGGGGAAGTGGATCCTCACATTCCCAAAGGTAAAAAATCCATTGAGCTACGGATTGCTGTCTCCAAGCAACTCAAGCCGGGCACGGTGTGGGCCATTCGTCTGGAAGGTTTGATGGGCAAGGAGCCACTGCCGCTTGATCTGCTGGCCGCCTGGCGCAAAGCGGTGCCTCAAGTGCCTTATCCTCCCCAGCCGTGGCTGGAGGAGCTGATTTTGGGTGTGGGGCCTCCGTTTCCCAAGTTCTTTCAACTGGCCCTGGAGCCCTCGGAAGCCGTGGCCGTGCGCGGTCTGGCTCCGGCTCAGTGGAAGCTGGTGCTGAAGCGGCTCCACAAGGATTTCAAAGGCCCTGTGAGCGTCAAAGTGGTGGGAGCTCCCAAGGGAAGTGTGGTCAACACCACCGGCGTGCCCAAGGGGAAAAATCAAGGCACGCTGCAAATCCTGGCCGGTCCCGAAACGCCCCTGGGCACTTTTCCGCTGGAGCTTGCCGCTCAGGGAGAGTTCCGCCATCAGGTGCACCACCAGTGGCTTCGGGGAGCCGTGTTGCGGGTGGTCAATCCGGTGGAGGCCGAAAAGGCACGCTACGGGCTGTCTTTGGCACCGGGCCAGAAAGTTTCCTTGTCCATTCCCTTGCGTCGCTATCCGAACCGAGCTTTGGCCTTCACTCTGGTAGTGCAGGGCTTGCCGCCTGGGGTGAAACTTCAAGCTCCCAAGCAAGTTGATGCCCAGGCCAAACAAATCCGGCTCAGCTTTGTCGCTCCGAAGGATTTTTCCGGCCCTCCGGCTCAGGTGAAACTCCTAGCCCAATGGGAACATGAGAAAAAGCAGTACCAAGCTCTGCTGACCGTGGTGGAACTGAGCCCTCCGGCTCGGCTCCCCCTGGTTGCCCCCGAGCCTGTGCGAAAACCTGCTAGCAAACCCGGTGCACCAATTAACCGATTTTGATATATTGGCAGACGCACTGCTCCCCTTTTTGCCTACCCAAGAGCATTTCTTTTCTGCCATCAACAAGCAAAAGGGACCAACGCCATGAAGACCTCAGCGGCAGTAAGCGTAGTCTTGGTTGCGGCGGTCTTGGCAGCCGGATGGCCGACGCTCTTGCAAGCTCAACAGGCCCTAGTGGGGACGGTGGTCCGCGTGGAAGTGGTGCCGCAGGAGGTTTTGTTGCGAGGGCCTCGGGATCGGGCCCATCTGATCCTGACCGGCTACGATCAAAAAGGAAACCCAATCGATCTGACCCATCAGGCCCAATTCACCCCGGCCGATCCGATCGTGCGGTGCCAAGGGCATGTGGTCTTGCCGGAACAAGATGGTCAAACGGTGATTGAAATCCGGGCAGCCGGGCATCGGTTGCAAGTTCCGGTTCGGGTTCAGGGGAGCCAGCAGGCCCAGCGCGTCTCGTTCCGCTACGAGGTGCTAGTGGCGTTGACCAAGCACCAGTGCAACTCGGGAGCCTGCCACGGTTCTCCCAGCGGCAAGGGAGGATTTCGGCTTTCCCTTCGGGCTTATGATCCGCAGTTGGACTGGATGACGCTCACCCGTGAGGTGTTCAACCGCCGCACGAATGTGTTTGATCCGGAGTCCAGCCTGCTTTTGCAAAAGCCGTTGATGGAAGTGGCCCACGGCGGCGGACGACGCATCAGCCGACACGACCCAGGCTATGAACTGCTCCGGCAGTGGATTGCCCAAGGGATGCCTGAGGACCCCAAAGACCTGCCCCAGTGCGTCCGCGTAGAAGTGTATCCCAAGCAGCGGCGTCTGATTGCTCCCGCCCAAGAGCAGCAGTTGCGTGTGGTGGCTCACTTTTCCGACGGTTCGTGGCGCGATGTGACCCATCTGGCCGACTACTCCAGCTCTGAAGATGCAGTGGCCGAGGTGGACGAGCACGGCCATGTGCGGTTCCATCGCAAAGGAGAAGTGGCCATTTTGGTGCGTTATTTGGAATACATGGAAACGGCCCAGCTCAGCTACCTGAAACCCGACCCTCGTTTCCGCTGGCCCAACCCCACCCCGCGCAACCTGGTGGATGAGCATGTGTTTGCCAAGCTGCGAGAGTTGGAAATCCCCCTGTCGCCGGAGGTGAGTGATGAGGAGTTTGTGCGTCGGATTTATCTGGACCTGATCGGTCGGTTGCCCACGGTAGAAGAGACCCAATCCTTTCTCAGTGATTCTTCTCCCCAGAAGAGGAACCGGCTGATTGATCGCCTGTTGGACAGTCCGGAATTTGCCCAGTATTGGGCATTGAAGTGGGCCGATTTGCTCCGGGTCAACAACAAGTACCTGACCCCGGCCGGGGTGTACAAGATGCAGCAGTGGCTCATTCGGGCCATAAGGCAAAACATGCCTTATGACGAGTTTGTGGCGGCGCTGTTGGGCTCCACGGGCAGCACGCTGAAGAACCCTCCGGCCAACTACTATCGGGCCGCCAAGGATGTCAACGACTGCACCGAGACCACGGCCCAAGTGTTCCTGGGAATTCGCATCCAGTGTGCCAAGTGCCACAACCATCCTTTTGAGCGATGGACTCAGGACAACTACTACGGTATCGCGGCATTTTTCAATCGCGTGCAGCGGAAGCGCATTGCCAACTCCGATGAGATGATCATTTGGGTGGCCCGAAAGGGGGAAGTCACCCAGCCTCGAACCGGTCAGCAGATGAAGCCTTGGCTGCCTTTGTACGGCACGGTGGACCCGCCACCAGAGGTGGACCGACGCCAGGTGTTCATCCAGTGGTTGCGTCGCAAGGACAATCCGTTCTTTGCCCGCATGGCGGTGAATCGCATTTGGGGCCACTTGTTTGGACGGGGAATCGTGGAGCCGGTGGACGACTTTCGGGACTCCAACCCGCCGAGCAATCCGGCCTTGCTGGACGCACTGGCCGAGGAGTTCGTCCGCAGCGGCTACGATCGCAAGCACCTGATTCGCTTGATTGTGCAAAGCCGCACTTATCAGACCAGTTCCGAGCCGGTGCCGGGCAATGAGGAGGATGTGAAGTACTTTTCCCACTACCAGCCTCGGATGATCCCGGCCGAGCCGTTGCTGGATGCCATTTGTCAGGTGACCGGAGTGCCGGAGAAGTTTCCGGGGCTGCCTGCGGGGACTCGGGCGGTGCAGTTGCCAAGTCCCGACATCAAACACGGATTTTTGAAAGCCTTTGGTCAACCGGCTCGGGAAATGGCATGCCAGTGCGAGCGCGCCACCGACGCCAACTTGTCCCAAGCCTTGCAAATGATCAACGGAGACCTCATCCACGCGAAGCTACGCGATGCGAACAACCGCTTCCGTCAAGCGGTCAAGCAAGGCAAGTCGGATCGGGAAATCGTGCAGGAGTTGTACCTGGCTGCCTACTGCCGCCTGCCCAGCCCGCAAGAGCTTCAGGCCACATTGAAATACATTGCTTCGCAGAAAGACCGACTGCGAGCGTTGGAGGATGTGTGCTGGGCCATCTTGAATTCCAAGGAGTTTTTGTTCCAGCACTAGGGAAACTTGTGCCGGAGTTTTTTCTTGCATCGGCAAGGGGGAGGGAGCACAATGGGGCAGGCGGTTTTGAAGGATTCCTAACTATTTGGCTCCCCTTCTGTTGCCCCCTGTGGAAAAGGAGTCGGCATCATGAAGCGCCTGGTGGTATTGGGCACGATTGTGATTCTGCTTGGCGTCCCGGCTTGGGCTCAAAAACCCAAAAACAAAGCCAAAACGGCCTATCTGTCCCCCGAGCAAGCCCCTGTGGATTTCCTGTTCCAAGGGGAATAT
>JAJRRR010000067.1 GCA_024279285.1 Planctomycetota bacterium | reverse complement strand
CTGGATGTGTTTCAGCTCCTGCAAGGCTTCGTCGTAGAGCTGATTCAAAGCCAGCCAGCGGGCATAAGCCATGCGGAGATTGTGCCGCAGGAAATCTGTCCACTTGGGCTGTGCCAGCCACTTCAACGAGGGCAACTTGCCAGCCTGCCAGGGTTGTTCCAGCACTTGGGCCAGTTGAGCGGCTTGAGGGTCCACTGCGGCGGCCACCTGGACCACCACACGGAGTCGCTCTGGAGGACCAGGGGCTGAGGCCAGTTGGGCCCGAAGCTGCTCTATCCGTTGGGCAGTCGCCTGGGAAACCTGCTGACGCGACAGCCACCCCTGCAAGTGCGACCAAATCGCCTCCGCATCCGGAGCTTGATATTTGATCGTTTGCTGGGAACCCGGCTCCGTTGCTGCACCAGGGGCCAAAAGCACCAGCCCACTCCACACCACGGCAAGGCTGTTCCACATGGCCTTGTCCCTTGTGTTAAAGGGTTCTTTTCATTGTACTGCGCCCAAGCGTGCAACGATACTCCACCTTAGCGGTTTCGGCCGCTGACGATGTCCTGGGCGGCTTTGGTGATTCGGCGTTGCCGCTGGGCCAGGCGACGCAACGCTTCCAGCAGCTCCGCTTCGGTGGCTTGACCCACCGGGTCCTGCTCGCCAATCAGTTTCTGATACCGCGCTGTGCGCTTCCGCACCCGAATTTCCATGGAACGCAACATCTTCAGCTCGGCCAGCATGTCAATCAGCGGAGGTTCCATAGGCTGTCCGGGGCGGGAGCGCGGGTTGTTGCGACGCTGCTGCAGCTCATCCTGGGCTTTGCGCACCGCCTCCAGCATTTCTTCCAACGCTGCAATGATGTCTTCCTGAATTCCTTGGGTGATCTGACCCACTTTGAGCTGTGCCAGGCGAACGGCCACTTGTTGCATATCTTCGCGCACTTCCAACAGGGCTTCTACCATGGCCACGGAAGTGCCGTCCGCCCGAAGCAGTTGCAACGCCTTGTTGGCCTCCAAGGTGATGAGCGATTGGCGTCGGCTGAGGCGTCCGGCTTGGATTTGCTCGTGTCGCCCTCGTTGTTCGGGAGGAACCAGGTTCAGACGCAGCGTTCCCTCGTACACTTCCACTTGCATGTTGAGCATTTTTCGCAGACGAGCTTCCAGGTTGGCCAGCACTCGGGCCATTTCTTCTTCGCGCAGTTGGCGCAGCAGGCGCTCCAATTGGCGTTGGATTTTTTCCAGCAACTCAGCGGCTTTGCGTTCTTCTTCCAGGGCACCTTCGCGTCGGGCTTTTTCCAGTTGTTTGCGGGCTTGTTCCATGCGTTGTTGGGCTTGCTGGATTTGCCGGTGGATGTTGCGTAGCGATTGGTCCTGATCGGACTGCTGGCCCGATTGGCCCTGAGAGCCAGAGTCGCCCTGGTTGCCTTGGTTGCCGGGATTGGAGCCCTGATTGGGCTTGCCGTTTTGGCCGTTGGATTGCCCTGGCTTGCTGGAGTCCTGACCGTTTTGGCCTTGAGAGCCGTTGGGGTTTTGTTGACCTTGGGCATTGCCCTGGGAGTTGTCTGAGGGTTTATCGTTGGGTTTGCCCTGGGGTTTGCCGTTTTGGCTCTGCGAAGGCTTGCCGTTTGGTGGATGAGGTTTGCCTGAGGATGGCGGCTTTTGCCCTTGGGAATCTGGTGAGGAACCGTTTTTCCCTGAGGAACCTTGAGAGCCGTCCGCAGGGGAGTTGGAGCTGTTGGGCCCTTGGGGCGAAGCGGGGACGAGGCCCTCGTTTCGGGCGATCCGGTCGGCCAGACGCTTGGTGTCTTGAGCGATTTGGCCTTGGCGTGGGGCCAGATTCTGAGTGGGTTCGCCTCGATGGGTGCGGTCTTCCACCACCCGCTGTTGACGCAGCAGGCGTTTGACTTCCTTGATGTACTGTTTCAATCGGGCTTTCTGATCGGCCAGTCGTTGGGAACGCTGTTCACTCAAAAGCAGTTCCAGGATGCGTGTCAGATCCTGAAGCACTTCGTCTTGTTGCAGCACGGCGCTGGCCAGACGCTGCTGTTGGAGGGCCTGGAGAATCTGCTGAAGGTCTTGTTCAATGTTGCGTTGGTTGCTTTCTTCAATGGCCCGACGCAGCAGTTGGGCCCGAACCGGGTCCTTGTCGGCCAAGTATTGGGCCATGCGCAACAGCACTTCCCGAAACCGGCGATACTTGGCCTCTACTCTTTTTTGGCCTTGGAGGATTTCCTGTTCCATTTGAGCCAGGGGGTCCTGCTTGGTTGGTTCTTGCCCCCAAACTGCCATGCTCAGCCCCAACCACAGCCCCAAGCTCAAGCTCAGCAGGGCCCTCATGGCTTTTCTCCTTGCAGATGAGAGGGGGATTTCAGCGATTGGATTTTGGCCTGGTGAGTCGTCGGATGCGATACTGTTTGGTTTTTTCGCGGAGTTGTTTTTGTTCTTCTATGATTTCGCGGACCAGTTGGATAGCTTCTTCAAAGGTCTCCAATTCCAACATGTTCTGCAACACTTCTTCCAGGCGCAGGATGATTTGGGCGATTTGTTCCTGACAGGGGGAGAGGAGTTGTTCGGGATTTGAGGATTGTTCCAGGGCCTGTTGAAGCTGTTGGAGTCGCAGGTCCAGTTCGGGGAACAGCTCTTGAGCCACTTGGCGCAGGGGTTGGGCGATTTGCTGGGCCAGGCGTCGGTCCACTTCCGGATTGTCCATGCGGTTGTTGAGAAACTGTTGGCGGATGTCCTCAAACCCCAAAGCCACCCCCAGCACTTCGTTGGCGTTTTTTTCGCTGTTTTGTCGGGCTCGTTGCACACGAAGCAAAGCCAGGTCCTTTTGTTTGTCCCATTCGGCAGGCAGTTGGTTCAAAGCGTCCTGAGTTTGACGAATTTCCTCCAAGATTTGCTCCAGCCGCTTGCGAAGGTTGAGTTCCTGGGCGGCCAGAATAGCCCGAAGCTCTTCCGGGCTGACCACATCGAGCAAGAAGCGTTGCCCTTGGCCCTCCTGAGGACCAGAGCCCAAGGTGCAAGCGTCGCTAGCAACCACGGTCAGCACGAGCTTCTGACCGGGTTGGAGCTGATAGGGAGCCAGGGCTTGTTGGATTTTCTGCCGATCGGGGGAAGCCTCCTTCTGGCGGA
The DNA here is from genome assembly GCA_024279285.1 of Planctomycetota bacterium. Lineage (GTDB taxonomy): Bacteria > Planctomycetota > Planctomycetia > Pirellulales > S012-138 > S012-138. Next base: position 5,244 of record JAJRRR010000067.1, on the reverse strand, counting down.
GTTGCTTGAGGGCTTGTTGGACCAGTTGGCGAAAGTCCAAAGCCGGCAGGGGATCTTGATGCCACTGGATTTGGGTGCGGCGTTGGGCTTCGGCCACCAAGGGCACGCGGACCTCGGGGCCCTGGTCCACTTGATAAAGCCACTGCACCTGCTTGATCCCATAGTCGTCTCGAACCTCCCCACGAAGCGGAATCCGCACCTGGGGAGTCACGGCCGTGCCAATGCCCACCAGGCGGATGTCTACTTCCGGGGGTTGATCAGGCACGGCCACCAAGGCCAGCCGGATAGGTTGTTTGTTACGGATGCCGTCGGTGTCCAACAGTTCAAACTCCACCGACAGGTCTTGGTTCAACGGGGGGAGTTCCAGTTGGAATGCTCGGGCCGAAGTCAGTTGCACCTGTTGGCGTCGTTTGGAGAAGGATTTTTCTTCTCCGGAGAACACGGCCCAAACTTCACGAAGCGGTTTGGTGCTGCGGCCTAACACCGTCACTTGGGTCCCTTGGGGAAGTTCCATCACACCCGAGACCGGCAAAGTGCGAGGAGTGTATCGTTGGTGTTGAGGGTCTTGCATATAAGCCGGGTAAACGCAGTGGATTTTCAGCTCCGCACTGGGGCTGTCGACCACCAGGATCCAGTAATCGCGCACCCGATGGTCCCCGCCTACGGCGTCAAAACGCAAAGACTGGGTGAGATCACGGAATGTATAGGTGAAAAGTTGAAACCCTTGCCGGGGCGTGCCTTCGCGGATCATGTTTTCCGAGCCACGCAGGCCGTCTTCCAGGAATTGGTATTCCAGTCGGACGGTGCGGGGGATGCGTTTTCGGGCATCGGCACGCACCAGGATGGTGACATCATCTCCTCGGGCGACTTTGCGTCGTCGGGGGCCTTGGACCTGGATGTGATGTAGCCGGGGCCAAAGCACATCTTGCAACAGCAGGGCCCGTCGCACCCAAAGCTCAAACGCTTGGGGAGCTGCCCAGGCGAATCCTCCCACCGAACCTCCCGCCACCAGGGCCACCAACGCTGCCCGAGCCAGCGGTCGCCAGCGAAACACCGCACCTAGTTCCACTTGGGCCACTTTTTCAGCGGCCTGATGGAAGGTGTGAGCCAGCAATTGCCGATGGAAGGCTTGAGCGTGGCGTGGGTTTTGGGCCAACTCCACCGAGGTGAGCAAGGCATCTTGAAACTGGCCAAAGCGTCGCTCCAACAGCATGGCCATCGCCCGATCCGGAAGCCGCACCAGCACCCGACGCACCAACCCCCAATAGGCAACCGCAGCGCCCAGGGTGGAGAAACCAATCAGCAGCACGACTCGGGTGGGCCGGTCCGGCTCGTCATGGCCTAGCCACACCGGAAGGTAGTCCAGAGCCAACCACACCCAAAACACCGCTCCAGCCACGCTGAGGAGAGTCAATAGGCCATAAAGCAGCCCATAGCCCCGAATCCGCCACCGCAATCTTCGCAGGGCGGATCGCACTTCCGGTCGCAACGGGGGCAAGGGAGGAGCGTTCATTCGGGCCGGAGCTCCTTCAAGCAAGTTTGCTCAGGCGGCGAATCAGCCATTCCAAGAACAGCAAACCACATATCCCAAGCAGCGTCCACCGATTGTCCCAAAGGGTGCGTGGTGTGCCACGCAAAATGACCGTGCGCCGACGATCCGGCAAAAGCTCCCACAGCGGTTCGGAGCCTTCCACCGCAGCCGTCCACGGACGCAGGTAGCGTCCTTGAGTCTGCTTGGCCAGTTGGGTCAGCAAGGGATCGTTGCGCTGGGCGTTTTGACGCTCCAGGTCCGGCACCGTAGCTTCAATGGACCAGGTAAGTACCTCATCGCTTTCCGGCACCGGAAGCTGAAGCCGATAGTTCCCTTCTAAATAGACGGTAAATTGTCCTGCATAAGTTCCCGGCATTTCCTCCACCGGGGTCAAAGTCAAGGTTTGCAGTTTCTGATCGGGGCGGACAATTTCCAGCACCACTTGGGGGAGTTGGAGCGGTTCATGTTGGGGGTTTTTCAACTGGGCGCGTACCGAGACGGTCTGGCCCACTTGATAGGTGTCTTGCTCCACCAGCAACACCCCGCGCTTGGAGCCCCGAAGCAACCGCCCCTGGGAAACATGCCGAATCAGTTTGGTCCAGAAGGCTTCAAAGTATTCGGCTCCCTGGCTTCGAATGCGCCACATTTCCCCGCTGCCCAGGTAAAACACCCGCCCCGAACCGTAAAAGTGTCCAGCCAGGAACACCGTACCTTCTTCACCGCTGAGGTCTTCCACACGGCAGAAGACCGTGGCAGCAGGCTTGGCTCCCCGGACGCGATAATACCCATACACTCCCGCAAACGAAGCCCAAACCTGATGGCTCTCCTCGGGAGTGTCGGCCAGTTGGACAAAGGGGGCGGTGAGCCCTTCGGGGGTAAAATCCAGCGGAGCCGGATCACGGCGACGAAAGTCTTCGCTTTCCAGCAGTCCAAAGTGCTGCGGGAACACCACTGGCATGAGATTGCGCAGACGCTTCATGGCCGGAGTTTGGGAACGCACCCAAATGTCCATGTAAATCGGCCCGGCCACCAAAATGAGCCCTCCGGCCTCTTGGGCCACCCAGTCCTGAAGCAATTCAATTTGAGATTCACTCAACTGGCGCCAATCCGGATCAAAAGCCACCAGGCAGTCGTACTCGTACAGTTCCGGTCGCGTGGCCGGAAAATCGTCCAGGATGCGATCAGCTTCCTGGGAAATGCCTTCTTGAGCGGTTTGCAACAGCACATCCACGAGCATCGTCGGGTCGCGTTTGAGCTGGTTGCGCAGGAAGCGGTATTCGCGAGTGGGTCCTCCGGCAAACAGCAGCACACGGGTTTTGTAGTCCACCACTTCCAAGGTTTTCTCTTGTTGGACTTCCGAAGGCTTGCCGCTGAGGGTGCGCACGCGAAGGGTCAATATCACTGGGCCGGGTTCTTCGGGACGCTGTTGAAATTGCACGCGCACAGCATCTCCGTCCTCGGGCAAGGTGAGCTGCTGAGAGTCCACCACTTTGGCAGCTTCCGGGGCAGCTCCGGCGGGTCGCAGGAGCAGTTCGGCCAGCACCGGGGTGCGCTGCAGTCCCCAGCCACGCAGATAGGCCGTCACTTGGTAGGCGTCTCCCGGGAAGGCCCGAGGCGGAACCAGGAACTCGGCCACTTGCAATCTTCGCTCTTGCTCGGCGGAGCCCAAGCCCACCGGGTAAAGCCCCACTCGGTTTTCCCGAGCCAGAGCCACGGCGGCCTCCGGGCCCGGACCAGCGTTGTTCTGGCCATCGCTGAGGATGACCACTCCGGCCACGGGTTCCTGATGGTAGGCCGTGAGCACCTCGTGCAGCGCTTCGCCCAGCCGCGATTGCTGGCCGGAAAGAGTAAACTTGGAGGCCCAATCTTTGGGAACATTTTCAGGAACCGAAGTTGAGCTGGCTGTGTGTGCTTCTTTTGGGGAACCTGGGGGGAGTTTCGGCAGTTCGGCCACCGGCTCCACTTTGGTGGAGTATTTCAGTACGGTGATATGGTGCACTTGGCGCAACTTTTTCAGAAGCGGGGTACGCTCCAGCAGGTGCACGGCGGCGTCAATGCGTCGCCAGGGGGAGCCATCGGGGCTGGCCTCGTCGCGTTGGGCCATGCTTTGGCTGGTATCGACCAGTAGGAGTACCCGGGAAGGGATTTCTTGCTGGCGTTCCACGCGGTACTGAGGGAGGAGGAAAATCCACAGCACCCCCGCCCAGGCTCCCAGCCGCAAAAGGATCAACACCCCGGCCACTCCCCGGCCCAACTCTACCGTGTCGCGCAGGTAAAGAAAAACCACCCACGCCACCACTCCCACACACACGGCTATCAAAAGCAACCATTGCCACAGAGTGAACCCTACCACCCGACCCAGCTCAAAAGTGAGCTGCGCCTGATGGGAAGCAGCACCGCTGAGTTGGGCCAACAGGGCACTCATGCGCCCACTCCTCGCAGTGAGCCAGGATGGTAGCTGGTCCAATAGGCCAAAGCCTGTTCTCCCAGCAAAAGGGCGATCAATACATACAACAGAAACTCGCTGGCACTGGAACGCACTCCCGTGGCCGTGTCTTCTCGCACCTGGGAAGCGGCCAGGACCTTCACGGGAGCCGAAAGTCGCTTTTGAAGTTCTTCAGGCCCAAGCAGAGCCGTTTCGCCTTCTTGGGGATTGACATTCACAGCATAGCTGAGCAGTTGTTTTCCCCCGTCCAGTTGGGAAAGTTCCCATTGATACACCCCGCTTTGGCTGATGTCTTTCCAAGTCCATAGCAAGGTTTGGTCTTTCAGTTCGGCTTTGACCGGCACTTCCACGGGTGAGCTGCCTAGGCGGCGCAACAGGGCCTGGGGGGCATACTGATTAGCTGGTCCTTGGACCCGAAGCGGCCGGCCTACCTGATGTCCCGGATCACTCCATCGGGCCAGGTACGATTGCAACTGCTGCACGCACACAACGAAGCTGGGACTGGTGGCCCAATTGTTCCACACCGGAGCCGCCGTGGTCAGAAACACCAACACGCGGCCTTGGCCAAACTGATGCTCCAACACCAGGGGGGCTCCGTTGCGAAGCCGGGCCACCACCTGGACCGGATGTTCCGGTTCCGGTTCCCAACTCTCCGGAACGGCAAAATAACGATAAATCCGAAGGGATTTCAAAAAACTTCCTCGCAGATACTTAAACACTTCAAATACCGGGTGATCTGTATCAGGTTCTAAATCCGGCTTTTGATCTAAAGGATCCGGCAGCAAATCCACCGCCGTGACCAGGGGCACGGGGAACAATCCTTGTCCATCGCGGTACAGGTGCTCGTTGACAAACTGGGCCCGAACCTCCTCGCCCACAAAAATGGCCAAGCCCCCTCCTTGACGCACATAACGCTCCAGATTCTCAATGGCCACCTGGTCTAAAGTGGAAAAGTTGATAAGATAAATCCCTTGATATTTTTCTAAAGGATTGTCGTTGAGAAACCGTGGTAGTTCCACTTGGGGATTGATTCCCGAGCGGACCTCGGCACTGGGAGCCAGGGCCAGGGAGAGGAATCGGGCATCGGTGCCTGCCGGATCGCCATCGCACAACAGCACGGGCACCGCCGTGGGCAGCTCCAGCACACAATAGCGCACATTGTCGGCCGCGATGGCATCGGCTCCCAGTTGCGCTTTGATCCAGTGCTGGCCGGCTGTGGGAAACTGGACGGTGAAGCGTCGGGCAATGCGTTGTCCGGGCCCCAATG
>JAJRRR010000066.1 GCA_024279285.1 Planctomycetota bacterium | reverse complement strand
TGGCCCGACCGCGCGTGTTCGCCGTGCTCAGCTCCCCGCTGATCTCTCCCCAGCATCGTATGGAGCTGCTGCGCAAGGCCCTGCAAGGCCATGTGGACCCGCTGGTGGTGAATTTCCTCCGGGTGATCGTGGCTCATGAACGGATGAGCCACTTGGCCGAGATCACTGACGCGGTGCGCCAACAACTGGACGAAAAACACGGTCGGGTGCGGGTGCAGGTGCGAAGCGCCGCCCCCTTGACTGAGGAAGAACAATATCAGCTCCGGCAAGTGCTCCGCAACAAGCTGGGCAAGGAGCCGGTGCTGAGCTTGCAACAAGATCCCCAGCTCATCGGAGGGCTGGTGGTCCAAGTGGGAGACACCGTTTACGACGCTTCGGTGGTAACCCAACTGGAACGACTCCGCACTCAAGTGGTGGACAGGTGCATCCATGAAATTCAAAGTTGACGAAGTCGTCTCAGTGCTGGAGGCCGAAATCCAGAACTTCGAGGCCCAAGTGGATGTGCGTGATGTGGGCCGAGTGCTGGAAGTGGGCGACGGAATCGCACGCATCTACGGCCTCTCCGGCGTCATGGCCGGCGAGATGATTGAATTCCCCAACGGCGTGTACGGCCTGGCCCTGAACCTGGAAGAACACTCCGTGGGGGCGATCATCTTGGGCGACTACTTGTCCATCCGCGAAGGAGATGAAGTGCGCAGCACCGGACGGTTGCTGAGCGTTCCGGTGGGAGAGGCGGTGATCGGCCGGGTGATTGACCCCTTGGGTAACCCTCTGGACGGAAAGGGACCCATCGTTACCGACCAACGCCGTCCGGTGGAGTCGGTCGCCCCTGGCGTGGCCGAACGCCAACCGGTGTGCGAGCCGCTCCAAACCGGCATCAAAGCTATTGACGCCATGACTCCCATCGGACGCGGACAACGCGAACTGATCATCGGCGACCGCAAAACCGGAAAAACCACCATCGCCATTGACACGATCCTCAACCAGAAAGGCACCGGGGTCAAATGCTTCTATGTGGCCATTGGGCAGAAAGAGTCTAATGTGGCCAATGTCGTGGATGTGCTTCGCCGTCACGGTGCGATGGACTACACCACGGTGATCACCGCCGGGGCTTCCTCACCGGCAGCCCTGCAATACATTGCTCCCTATGCCGGATGTGCCATGGCCGAATACTTCATGTACAAAGGCGAGCACACCCTGGTGGTCTATGACGACTTGTCCAAGCAGGCGGTGGCTTATCGTCAGCTTTCGCTCCTGTTGCGTCGTCCCCCGGGGCGCGAGGCTTACCCAGGCGACATCTTCTACTGCCATTCCCGACTGCTGGAACGAGCTGCCAAGCTCAGCGACGAAAAAGGTGGAGGCTCCCTCACCGCATTGCCCATCGTGGAAACCTTGGAAGGAGAAGTTTCGGCCTACATTCCCACCAATGTGATCTCCATCACCGATGGACAGATTTACTTGCAGCCGGACTTGTTCTTTGCCGGAATTCGTCCGGCGATGAATGTCGGTATTTCGGTATCCCGGGTGGGAGGAGCTGCCCAGATCAAAGCCATGAAAAAGGTGGCCGGAGGGTTACGATTGGACCTAGCCGCGTTCCGCGAACTGGAAGCCTTTGCCCAATTGGGAACCGAACTCGATCCGGCCACCCAGGCCCGACTCGACCGCGGCTACCGCATGGTGGAACTGCTCAAACAAAACCAATACTCCCCCATGCCGGTGGTGGACCAGGTGATGGTCATTTTCGCCGGCACCCGAGGCCACTTGGACAAAATCCCGGTGGAAGAAGTACGCCGCTGGGAACGCGAGTTTTTGCAGTTTATGAAGGAGCAGAAGCCGGAGATTCGGGCCAAGTTGGAAGAACTGAAAGACTTGCCCCCGGAGTTGGAGCAGCAATTGGAAGCCGCCATTGAGGAGTTTCAGGCTCAGTTTCAATCCACACTCACCGGCACGCAAGCCGCCTAGGGCACCCAGGGACCCCAGCCATGGTCAACCCACGACGCCTCCTGCGCCGCCGACGCTCCATTGCCAACATCCGCAAAATCACGCGCACCATGGAGCTGATCGCCACGGCGCGTTTTAAGCGGGCGTTGGAGCGCGTGCACGCCGCCTCGGCCTACACGAGCCGAATCACGCGCATCGTCCAACGCCTGGCTACCGCAGGGTTGGAAGTCTCCCACCCTTTGCTGGAAGATCGTCCCGAAGTGCAATCAGTCCGCGTATTGGTCCTCACCTCCAATCGGGGGCTATGCGGGGGCTACAATGCCAATGTGCTACGCGAGGCGACGGCTCACTGGGAACGGATTCAACAAGTGCCTCAACACGCTTTGGAAGTCTCCGGCAAGCGGGGCATTACTTTCTTCCGCTTTCGCAAGTTGCCGATGGATCAACAGTACCTCCACTTGGCCGAAAAACCCGCCTTTGACGATGTAGAGCGTCTGGCCGAAGGCTACATGGACCAGTTCGTCCAGCGCCATCTGGACCGGCTGGATGTGATCTACACCAAGTTTTTCAGCACAGCACGGCAACAAGTGGTGGTGGAAACCCTCCTGCCCATGAGTCAGTTGGAACAAGAGCCAGGGCCGGTGGGCAAGAAAGACCAGCCCGGCTCTGGCGATTCAGAGCCGCGGGGCGTGGTCCCCTATGAGTTCCTCCCCTCGGCTCAGTCCATCCTGGAGGAAATCGTCCCGGTCAGTTTCAAGATGCGGTTGTTCAAGTGTTTCCTGGATGCTGCGTTGAGCGAACAAATTGCCCGAATGGTGGCCATGAAATCCGCCACCGAAAACGCCGAGGAACTGCTCAAGACGATCACTCGGGAATACAACCGAGCACGCCAAGGTCGCATCACGGCCGAGTTGCTGGATGTGATGGGAGGCGTGGAAGCCCTGCGCGACAGTGGCTAAAAGTTCCCTTGGGAAACATCTTTTTCCACCAGCTCAAAAGGAACTCCACCCATGGCAACTGTGGCTCAAGGCACGGTCGGCAAGGTGGTGCAGGTGATTGGGTCGGTGTTTGATGCCGTGTTTCCCGAAGACAAACTGCCGGCCATCTACAACGCCTTGCGCGTGCAAGGCAATGTCAAAGGCGTGGAAGTGAATGTAGTGGGCGAAGTGCAGCAACATCTCAGTGGCGGCCGCGTGCGTGCCGTGGCTCTCGGCTCCACTGACGGCATGGTCCGCGGCATGGAGTGTGTTGACACCGGAGGGCCAATCCGCGTACCGGTGGGCAAGGAAGTTCTGGGCCGTGTGTTCAACCTGCTGGGAGAACCCATCGACGGACGAGGCCCCGTTGAGGCCAAACAGTACTGGCCCATCCACCGCGATGCCCCTAAAGTCAACGAGCTTTCCACCAAAACCGAACTGTTTGAAACCGGCATCAAAGTGATTGACTTGCTTACCCCCTTTGTGCGTGGTGGGAAGGCCGGACTGTTCGGCGGTGCCGGATTGGGCAAAACGGTGATCCTGACCGAACTGATCGCCCGAATCGCCAAAAGCCACGGCGGATATTCTGTCTTTGCCGGCGTGGGCGAACGAACCCGGGAAGGAACCGACCTGTGGCTGGAGTTGCAAGAAGCCAAGATCGGCGACACAGGCCGCTCGGTGATTGAGCAGACCGTGATGGTCTTTGGCCAGATGAACGAGCCCCCTGGGGCCCGATTGCGCGTGGCCCTCTCGGCTCTGACCATGGCCGAATACTTCCGCGACACCACCGGGGCCGACACGCTGCTGTTTATCGACAACATCTTTCGCTTTTCCCAAGCCGGAAGCGAGGTGTCGGCTCTGCTGGGCCGGATGCCCAGTGCCGTGGGCTATCAGCCCACCTTGGCCACCGAAATGGGAGCCTTGCAAGAGCGCATCGCTTCCACGGTCAAAGGAGCCATTACTTCCGTTCAAGCCGTATATGTGCCGGCTGACGACCCGACCGATCCGGCTCCAGCCACGGCGTTCGGCAACCTGGACGCCTTCATCTACCTGGAACGCTCCATCGCCGAAAAGGGAATCTACCCGGCCATTGATCCCTTGGCTTCCAGCAGCCGGATTCTGGATCCGCAGTTCGTGGGCGAGCGGCACTATCGGGTGGCACGGCGCGTGCAGCAGATTCTGCAGCGTTATCGGGAGCTGCAAGACATCATCGCCATCTTGGGCGTGGAAGAGCTTTCCGAAGAGGACAAGCTGGTGGTGCACCGGGCCCGACGCATCGAACGCTTCCTCTCCCAGCCGTTCCTGGTGGCCGAAGCGTTCACCGGTCGCCCGGGCAACATCACTCCTTTGGAAGACACTATCCGCAGCTTTGAGGAGTTGTGCGATGGCAAGTGGGACCACTTGCCCGAGGCGGCTTTCATGTATGTTGGGCCCATTGAAGAAGCCGAAGAACAGGCCAAGAAGATGCAACAAGGAGCGTGAGCATGTCTGAAGGTTCTGCAACACGGCAGCTCCGCTGTGTGGTGGTTACGCCCGAGACCACCGTGCTGGACCAGGAAGCCCAATTTGTGGCCCTGCCGCTTTATGACGGCGAGTTGGGCGTGGCTCCGCTGCGTCAGCCGTTGGTGGGTCGTTTGGGCTACGGGGAGCTGCGCATCTGCCACGGGAAACAGACCTTGCGCTATTATGTGGACGGGGGATTTGTAGAAGTGGCCCAAGATGTCGTCTCTGTGCTCACCGCCCGAGCCATTCCGGCCCAAGAGCTGGACGCCCAGGAAATCCGCCAGCAGCTCCAAACCACCTACCAGCGCAAAGCCCATAGCCCCGATCAACTGGAACAAAAACACCAAGCCCTTCAGCGCCTTCAGGCCCAACTGCGCGTGGCCCAACGGGCCACCTCCTAAGCTCCGGAGTGGTCCTCGTCTGACCCACACTTAACGCGTGCCTCCTACTCCCTCACGAAGAAAGCACCGGCGAGAATCGTCACCGAGGCTATCTCGGGCTGGTCTCCTGGAGTGGCTTGGAATCAGCCCCCGTGCCAAGTACCACTTACCACCAGGCAGCGTCCACAAAGCGGCCCTTTCACTGACCACCAAAGTGGTTGCAACTGCCACTCACGACGGGGCTTCAGTTTTCCCACGAACCACCTGGGCAGAAAATGGGCAAAATACGACCTCACGGCCCCTGCTCCTGGCCGGGGGCAACTTTTCCCACTTTTCTTCACCCCATGCAAAACTGGCGATGACCCCAAGTTGCCATCGGAAAAAAGTTAGCGTTTGTTCCACTTCATCTGCCGAGCTGTTGAGCTTTCCGCAAACTGGCCGATAATATGTCAGTGGTCCCCCGGCACAGCAGGCTTCCAGCCCCTCCGGAAAAGCCCCGCAACACCGGAGATGGCCTAGCGAATCGTGCTGGACTTTCCCTACCGGGGGCTTGCCCCAAAGGCTGGCAAACATTAGGATTACAAAAAATTCATTCCCCGGTAGCTCAGCTGGTAGAGCAGCCGGCTGTTAACCGGCGGGTCGCAGGTTCGAATCCTGCCCGGGGAGCT
>JAJRRR010000065.1 GCA_024279285.1 Planctomycetota bacterium | reverse complement strand
TGCTCGGCCAAAAAAGTTTCCCACAGCCGATGGGCACGCACCAGTTGCCAAGCTACCCGTTGGCCTTGCTCGGTCAGGAGGACGGCTCCGTTTGAGTCTTGCTTGATCCATCCCCAGCGACGCAATAGCCACAAGACCGCTCTGGCTTGCAGGCCTCGGCCCAGGTGAGCTTGTACCTGCAACCAGGGCACCGGAACAGGTGGTCCCAATTGGGGCAAGGCTTGTTGGTACTGAGGCTGGTGTTTCAGCAACCACTTGAGCAGGTCTTCGGCAGCGATGACCAATCGGCGTGCGGTGGCCTGGGCCCATTGGACCACCAGACCTTGCCGGGGACTCAACAAGACCGTGCCTACGAACATCCCTCCGGCGGCGACGGCCATGGAACCGGCCACCGTGGTGTTGAGCCAAGCTGCCAGAACATACCCTTGCACGGCACTGCACCAGGCCACCAAAAGCGCCACCCACAACACTCCTTGGACCCGAGTGCACATCAGCGTGCCACACACCCCAGGTACCACCAACATGGCAATGACCAAAATGGAACCCACCGCTTCAAAGCTAGCCACCACCACCACCGCCACCAGAGCCATCAGCAGGTAGAAGACTACTCCGGGGCGTAATCCGGCCACGGAGGCCAGCAGGGGATCAAAGATAGCCACCACGAGCTCTTTCCACATCAGCAGCACGAACCCTACGGCCGCCAGCACCGCCGCTCCCAGCACCAGGGCTGCCCGAGGAACCGACCACCCCATCCACGACACACGATCCAAGGCCGTCAGCTCCAGCAGCCCAAAAAGCACACAATCCGTGTCCAAGTGCAATCGATGGGCAAACTCTCCCAACAGCACCACGCCCAAGGCAAAAAGCACAGGATAAACCACTCCGATGGAAGCGTCTTCCGTCAGTTGACCCAAGTGGCGAACCAACTGCACTCCCGCGGCGGTCAACACGCCCACCACCACAGCTCCCAGGAACAAAGCCAACGGGTGCAGTTGGCCCAAGAGCAAATAAGCCACCACCAGTCCGGGCAACACGGCGTGACTCAGGGCATCGCCCAGGAGGCTCATGCGTCGCAGCACCAGGAATGTGCCCAGCCAAGCGCAAGCCGTATTGGCCAGCAAGGCCACCAACAGGGTGGACCAGGCCAGATGGGCCAAGGCACCAGGCAGCCCCAGCAGCCAGCCCAATGCCAGCAAAGTGGGGCCCAACACCGTCGCACACCAAAGCCCTCCTGCGGCACTGCTCACCCATCGGGGCAAGCTCATCCAGCCGGAGGACAATTCGGCCGAAGCAGCAATGGCAGCTTGGTTCATGGTTCTGAGGAGCTGTCCGGTTCGTGGTTTTCCAGCGGAGGCACGAGGCGTTTTTCCAGCAAATCCAGCTCGCGTTTTCCCTCGGGAAGCAGGAGCACCTGTTGGCGATCGGCCTGAAGCCAGCGATGGAGTCGGGCCAGTTGGACTCGGGCTAGGAGTTGTCCTGGGGACCAGCCCAGGCGTTGGGCCAAAGTCTCTAGCGTGGCTTGTTGCTGGGCGTGTTCCAGTTCGGCGACGGTTTGCAGCAGTTGGTAGGACTGCAACGCTTGGCGGAATCGGGCCAGAGCGAGCACTCGGGCAACCACGCCGCGTCCAGGGGAAAAAACCAACGAGAAGACAAACACTCCTCCGGCCACCAGCACGATGGTGGCTCCGGTGGGAAGCCCCCTTTGGGCAGCGCTGGCCCAAGCTCCCACGGCTCCCACGGCCGCGCCCAACATCACGGCCAAGGCGAGCATGGTTTCCAGGCGTTGGGTCCACAATCGGGCCGAAGCCACTGGTAGGACCAACAAAGCCGCCACCAGGATCACCCCTGCAGCCGGCAGGCCCACCACCACGGTGGCCGCCAACAGAAGCATCAGCACCAAG
>JAJRRR010000064.1 GCA_024279285.1 Planctomycetota bacterium | reverse complement strand
GCCCGGGAAAGAGCATCGTCCCAGTCTTGAGCACCGGGACGGCCTCGGGCCACATCGGCAGCGTGAGCTGCAATGCGATAGGCAATCAGTCCTTGCTTCACATCCTCAGCATCCGGCAAGCCCAGGTGCTCCTTGGGTGTGATGTAGCAGAGCATGGCTGCTCCGTACCAAGCAGCCATGGCGGCTCCAATGGCACTGGCGATGTGGTCGTAGCCGGGAGCGATGTCGGTCACCAGCGGACCCAACACATAAAACGGCGCTTCATCACAGATTTCCTGTTGGCGGCGGATGTTCATTTCGATTTGATGCATGGGGATGTGGCCGGGACCTTCCACCATGGCTTGGCATCCTCGGGCTCGGGCCCGACGGGTTAGCTCCCCCAGCACTTCCAGCTCGGCGAACTGGGCCGCATCCGAGGCGTCGGCAATGCTACCAGGACGCAGCCCATCCCCTAAGCTCCATGTCACATCATACTGCCGCATGATGTCGCACAGGTCGTCAAAGTGCTCGTACAGGGGGTTTTGCTTCCTGTGGGCCATCATCCAGGCAGCAATCAGCGAGCCGCCTCGGCTGACAATTCCGGTGGTGCGATTGATCGTCAGATGCAGGTGTTCCAGTTTCACCCCGGCATGGATGGTCATGTAGTCCACACCCTGTTGGGCCTGGTGTTCCACCATGTCCAAGAACTGCTGGGGAGTCATGTCTTCGATGTGCCCGTCGAGTTCTTCCACCACTTGGTAGATGGGCACGGTTCCGATGGGCACGGGGGAGTGGTCAATAATGGCCTGACGGATGCGGTCGATGTCGCGTCCGGTGGAGAGGTCCATCACGGTGTCGGCTCCCCAGCGGATCGCCGTCTGGAGTTTTTTCAATTCTCCTTGCAAATCGCTGGTGACGGCGGAGTTGCCGATGTTGGCATTGATTTTGCATCGGGCCGCTATTCCGATTCCTATAGGTCGCAGCCCTTTTTTCAGGTGAACTTTGTTGGCCGGGATGACCATGCGTCCTCGGGCCACTTCTTGACGCACGGTTTCCACATCCAGGCGTTCCTGCTGGGCCACATATTCCATCTCCGGCGTCACACGGACGGCTTGGGCTTCCAAGATTTGAGTGCTCATGCTGGAGCCTCCGTCAATGCACAAGAGAAGCCAAAGAACATCCGCAGAAAGAGCCTACAGGGGGCCTTCCCGGTTCATCCTATCGCTGCCCTGGAAGATTTGCAATTGGAGCCCTGTCGCACCCGACGGAGGTTTCCCAAGAAGACTAGTTTCCCAGAGCTTGTTGGAGCCGTTCAAACAGCCGATCCACTTCCTGTTGGGTGGCGGGGTCCAGGCGATAGGCTTGCGGGGCTCGGCATCGGGCAGAGGAAAACACCCCCTGACGCACCAGCAGGTATTTTTCCACTTCCAAAAAGCCGTCCAGTCCCCCCTGCATCTGCAAGGCCACCAAGGCAGCCAAAGGCAGATAGATGCGATAGATTTCGGGCTCTTGGCCTTGTTGCAGTGCGCTCCACAGCCGCACCAGGGCCGGAACCAGATCGGCTCCCGGCATAGTGCCCACGATCCCTCGCCGAAAGGTGTCCACCAGAGCGATCCCGCCTGAACCGTCAAAAATGCGAGCTTTCCCGGAGGTGGCTTCCAACAAGGCCGAGACATTGGGGCCCAGCGGGGCCGCTTCCGGCTTAAACAGAATCTTCTCCGGCCCATAACGCTCCAAAAGCCGCACCATCAGCTCCAACGGAAGTGGCTCGCCCACATAGGAAGAAGCGTCCTGAACCACCAACGGCAACGGGACCTCCTCGGCGATGGCTCGAAAGTAGTCCTCCAAAGCCTGCATGCCCAAGGGCTGACTGATCGGCGGGATGGCCATCAGGGCCGAGCATCCGGCTTTTTGGGCTTCTCGGGCCAGCAGGCGGGCTTCGAAGGTGCTTTCGGCTCCCACGCTGGCAACGACCACCCCCCGGCCCTCTACGGTTTGTACCATCTCGTGCATGTAGGCGAGGCGTTCTTCCTGGGTAAGCCGCAGCCACTCGGAGACCATGGCGGCACAGACCCCTTGGGCTCCTTGTCGGAGCACCCAACGGATTTCTCGGCGCAACACGGGCCAATCGATCTGGTCGTTTGGGTCAAAGGGGGTTTGAAGCACTGGCAACACGCCTTGCAAGCTTGGACTCATGTTGGGTCCTCTTGGGTCAAGAGTTGTTGGGAAAGCTTCAGGGCCACTTGGAGCGTTTTTTCTAGCGCTCCGGGCTGAAAGGGGCTTTGGTTGGCTTGGTAGAGGTCCAGTTGGTAAAGCTCCCGGGGCACCAAGTAGCCCACCGTGCCGTTGAGCAGGTTGAGGCATATCACCGCGCAGTGGGGGCAATGTTCTCGCACTCGGCGCTGAAAGAGGCTATAGGCTTCGGCCATGGTGCCTATCCACAGGGCCTCTCCGGTACGCCAAGCCCACACCGGCAAGCGAAACTCCTCTTGAGAACCTAGGGAGCTGCGCAGGGCCAGACGGCGACGCAGTCGCTCCTTTTGGGCCCGATCGTGGCACCGTTCCCACTGACGCCGCAGCTTTTCCAAAGGCAGCTCGGGCTTGAGTTCCAGAGGGACTTCTTCCACAGCGGCTTTCAGCCACCGAGGGAGAGTGCGCAGGTGGTGCTTCCAAATCCCCAACGGGGCTCCCGAAGAAACTTCCCCGCAGAAGCGCAATTCGGTCCGAGGGGGTTCCATGTCTTGCAGCGTGGCCAACACGGCATAGCCCAAGTGGCGCCCGTGGCGGTCGGCCACTTGGGGATCGCCGACATACTGATAGCGCGGGGCCAGCTCTCCCGAGGCTCCCTGAAGAAAAAACACCTCAGCCCCGGTGTGCTGGGCCACCAGTTGACGCATCGCTCCCACAAAATCCGGCGAAAGCAGCCGGTTCTCATAGGCCAGCGTGGTCGGATGACAAGCATAGTTGACCAGCACGGCCACCGGAGAACCTTCCGGGGTGCAAAGTCGCCCGACCAGAAGCGTCTGGTCTGGTTCCCCCTGGGGATTGAACCCACACAACACGCGCCCTGGCTGCTGTGGATCGGGCAGGTCCCGAACGCAAGCCAAGCGGCAGGTTCCCTGGTGCCACTCCAGAACACACGGTTTGAGGGCAGCTTGGGCCCGGTGAACCAACTCCACAGAACTGTGAAGCAACCGTTCCAACCACGGCCGCACCAACTCTCCTCCAGGCAAGCCTTCGGTTTGGAGTCGCAGGGTGGGAACGGCATGCGTGTGGGTCAAAGCAAACCACACACACTCTGGCGGAGCTTCTAAAGCCTCTAACAATTGAGCGTGGAACCACCGCCAAGTGTCCAGATAGTCCCACCAGCTCAAATCTCCTTCCAGCAGGATCAGCTCGGTGGAGTCCACCAAGCTGCGAAGCACCAAAGCTCTCAGCTCCAGGGGGCGATGCACACCTGAGGGTTGGTCGTGCCGGGCGGCTCCCCAAGTGCGCCAGTAAATCTCCTGAGGAGGTGTGATTTGCGTGCAAGCCACTCCGGCCAGCAGCTCCACCCCCGGATGACGCCACACCAATTGCTCGGAACCCATGAGCCGGCTCTCCTGGGCAGAAGGTTTACCAGTCTCCCACGCTTCCGTCGGGATAGAAGACCCTTTGGAGCACTTCTTGCTGGAAAGGGTGTTTTTTTACTTCTTTTTCGTTGACTTCTACTCCCAGACCAGGTCGGCGATTGGGTCGGACGGTTCGGGTGCGGGGGTCTAGTTGGTAGCCTTCTTCCACCACTTCGGATCGCCACGGAACATCGGCATGGACGCTCTCGCAGATGACAAACCCGGGCTGAGAAAAGCCAAACTCCAAGGTGGCGGCAGTGCTGATGGGGCCTTGAGGGTTGTGGGGAGCCAGGGCCACCCCGTAGGCATCAGCCAACGCGGCTATTCGCCGTGCGGCAGTAAAGCCCCCGCAATGGGTCAGGTCCAACTGGCACACATCGCACGCTCCGGCAGCAAACAGGTCCCGAAAGCCATGCACACTGGTGATTCGCTCTCCAGTGGCGATGGGGGTGGAGGTGCTGCGACGAATGGCTGCCAACTCATGCACATGCTCCGGCCAGCACGGCTCCTCCAAAAACAGCAGCCCAAAAGGCTCCAGCGCCTGGGCAAACTGGCGTCCCATGGCCGGAGAAGGTCGGGCGTGGCAGTCCACCATGATGTCCACTTTCGGGCCGACGGCTTGGCGCATCGCTTCCACACATCGGGCGGCGGCTTGCACTGCCGTGGGGCCTTCCAGGGGCATGGTGGGCGGCACGGCCATCGCCTTGAAAGCCGAAAAACCCTGCTGGACCGCCTCTTGAGCCAGATGGGCGAACCGTTGAGCCTGCTGGACCGGCACTTGGTAAAAGTCCTCCATGCGCCCGCCACCCAAGTGGCAATAAAGCCGCACCTGGTCCCGAACCGGTCCGCCCCAAAGCCGATGACACGGCACGCCCAAGTGTTTGCCCACAATGTCCCAAAGCGCAATATCAATTCCCGAAATGGCCGTGGCTCTGACGATTCCCGAGCCGTGCCAGAAATGCTGGCGCCACATCATTTGCCACAGATGCTCCACGCGCAAGGGGTCCTCACCCACCAGCAGCGTGGCCAGGTCTTCAATGGCTCCGAGCACTCCTCGGGTGTGCCACTCCAAGGTGGCTTCCCCCCAGCCCACCAAGCCCGGTTCACTGGTAATGACTTTAACAAAAACCCAATTGCGCATCCGGGCATGACAAACCAAAGTCTCAATGCGTTCAATTTTCATAGCCCGATATTCCCTAAGTCCTCAAAATACCATATCAAAATCTAAAGTGTAAAACATTTGATCAGGACCTTATGGCAGCATTGATATTTCAAGAATATACCAGTCCTGAGAACCACAGCACCAGTCCCACCACCAACGCGACGAACACCAGCCACCAGGTCAGCACACTGTTGTACCAGCGGGTGCCAAGCCCTTGGAAGATGTTCAGGTTTTTCCATTGGAGAGTCAGTTCAGGGGTAATTTGTTCTGGGCGAGGAGGAGGTGTGGCCAGACTGACCAGCGTGCACACCAGGGCGCAAAAAACCCAAGTGACGATCCCTTGCATGGCAAACGGTTCCAGCCATTTGGGATGTTCTGGCTCAAGAGCCACATAAAGTTTGAGTCCCACGGCGAAAGCAAACCCCAGCACCACGGCGCTCAAAGCTCCTGGGCCATTGATTCTGCGCCATAAAATCCCCAGCACAAATACGGCACTAAACGGCGGAGCAAAAAAGGCATAAAGCTCTTGAATATAGAAAAACAATCCCTTGCTAAGCTTCTCAATATAAAGAGCCACAACGATGGAAATCGCCAGGATCACCGCACTTGAGATCATGCCCACTTGCACGATGTGACGATGGGAAACCTGAGGTCGGATGTGGCGTTTGTAAATATCTAAAGTAAAAACCGTTGCCGTTGAGTTGAGCACGGAGTTAACGGTGGATTGAATGGCCCCGAACAATGCGGCCAAAAACAAGCCTCGTAGTCCCACTGGGATGAGAGTTTGAAGCATGTGCACATAGCCTTTGTCGGCCTGGGTGGGGACTTCTTCCCAAGGGCGGTTCATGACTTCAGGGTTTTGAGCAAACAGGATCAGCCCCGGCACGACCACGATCAGCGGCATTAAGACTTTCATAAATCCGGCCAGCACGATACCCATTCGGGCATGATAAATGTCCTTGGCCCCCAACACCCGTTGGATCATGAATTGATTGATCACATTGTACCAGATGCTCACAGACAGCACGCCCAGGATCAAATTGGGCCAGGGCATCAATTGATGGGTCATCGGCTGGATAACCGACAGGCGGTTGTAGTGGGTGGTTCCGGCCAGTCGGAGGGCGTGGCGTTGAACGGCCTGGAGCCAGGGACCCTCTTGGGCCAGATTGCGTCGGAGCATTTCGTTCCAGCCTTCCAGCAGAGAGCCTTGGGGGCCTGCCAGCATCTTGAGTCCCAGGACGGTGACGCACAGCCCCCCTAGGATCATCACCACCACGGTCAGAAAATCGGTCCAGGCCACCGAGCGTAAGCCGCCGTAGATGGCCCACACCCCCGCCACCACGGCCAACAAAGTGATTGCTACCGGCAGTGGCCAGCCGAACAGGTTTTGCAGTGCCAGCCCGCCTCCATAGAGCACCGCAGCCAGAAAAGCCACCACATTGCTCACCACCGTCAGCAGGGCAAACAAGGTGCGCATGGCCGGATGAAATCGTCGCTGCATGAACTCCGGAGTGGTGAACACCCCGGAAGCCAGCAAAAACGGGATAAAGATCCAGATCAGAATGGAAAAGGTGATCACATTGCCCCACTCGGCCATGGCCACACAGATGCCATAGACAAAAGCCGTGCCGACCATGCCGATAAAGTGCTCGGTGCTAATGTTGGAAGCGATCAAGGAGCTACCCACCACATACCACGGCAAGGAGCGTCCGGCCAGGAAGTAATCGGCAGCAGCTCGTTTCTC
>JAJRRR010000063.1 GCA_024279285.1 Planctomycetota bacterium | reverse complement strand
CTTATTTTTTGCTCTTTTGGAGTTCCGGCTCCTGCCACGCTCAACACGGCCACTGCGGCCTGGGCCTGAGGTTCTAGTTGGTCCAGGACTTCACGAACTGCACGACGGATGTGTAGCTGGGCCTGGCGGGGGTGGGTGGTCCAGTTGGCCGGACCGGAGATGGCCTGAGCCTGGGGCCGAAGTGCGCGTCGGGAAAAACTCCCACCTCTTGACGCCGCAGCCCAAGCCTCCGTCTTGCTCCCCCCAGCGTCCACGCCCACCAGGTAGCACTTCATTCCGAAGAAGGTTTTTGCGAGTCGGGTTGAATCACGCGGCGCAGGTGGCCTTGGTGTTGGCGAAGCAGTTCTCGGGCCTGGTGGGGCTCTACACCCCGATAGTGGCACACCACGGCGGTTTTCACTTCCCATTGACAGCGCTGTAGCAGCCGGTGCACTTCCTGGGGAGGCAACCCGGTCAGTTGACGCACTAGCCGCTGGGCCCGAGCACGAAGTTTTTCGTTGGTCGCCTTCAGGTCCACCATGAGATTGCCATAGGTTTTGCCCAACAGGACCATGGCCCCGGTGGAAATCATGTTGAGCACCATTTTGGTGGCAGTTCCGGCTTTGAGTCGGGTGGAGCCGGCCATCACTTCCGGTCCGACCACCGGCAGGATGAGCACTTGGGCCAGTTGGGCCAGTTGGGGATCGGGAGTGCAACTGATGCCCACAGTGGCAGCGCCCAGTTGGCGGGCATATTCCAGGGCGCCCAACACATAAGGCGTGCGTCCACTGGTGGCGATCCCGACCACCACATCTTTGGGGCTCAGTTGGATTTGCTCCAAATCGCGCCGACCCAGTTCCGGATGGTCTTCCAGCCCTTCCACAGCGCGAACCAGAGCCTTGGGCCCTCCGGCGATGATGCCTACGACCATTTCCGGGGGGGTGCGAAAGGTGGGCGGGCACTCGGCGGCATCCAGCACTCCCAAGCGGCCCGATGTGCCCGCTCCAATGTATATCAGCCGACCCCCTTGGCGCAGGCGATCTGCCACCAGCTCAATGGCCCGGGCAATCTCTCGGGCTTGAGTGGCCACTGCTCCAGCCACCTTGGCGTCCTCCCGATTCATCAACTGCACCAGCTCCAACGGGGAAAGCTCGTCCAGATTTTCGGAATCGGGATTAACTGCCTCGGTGGTCAATCGGGCCAGTTCGTCCGGGTCCAAGGTGATTTCTCCCACCAAAGAAACTCTCACCGTGCAAGGCGTTGGCCGCTTTCTGGTTGTTTCCTCAAACTTGTCAAGTAATATACGGAGCAATCCTTGGGGAAGAAAAGTTGGCCCTGACCGGGAGCTTGGGGGGTGGTTCATCCGGTTGACCTGGCAGTGTTGGTAGTTTATCTGGCGGGGGCCGTGGCGTTGGGGATTGCCTTGGGCCGCCGCACGCGCTCCCTGGAAGGCTATCTGCTGGCTCAGCGAAGTCTGCCGGCTTGGGCCATCCTAGGTTCCCTGGTGGCCACCGAAACCAGCACCGCCACGGTGCTGAGTGTGCCCGGCGAAACCTTCGTCCCGGGAGGTGATTTCCGGTTCTTTTTCCAGTTGGGCTTGGGACTGATTTTGGGACGAGCACTGATAGTGTGGACGCTCTTGCCAGGTTTTTTTCGTCGTCGGGTGTTTTCGGCCTATGAAGTGCTTCGCCATCGGTTCGGACCCTCGGTCCAACGCACCCTGTCGCTGGTGTTTCTGGTGGCTCGCAATGTAGGGGATGGGCTGCGATTGTATCTGGCCGCGCTGGCCTTGAGCATGTTCTTGGGCTGGGGACTGCCCTGGTGCGTGTTGCTTATCGGAGCCGCGACCCTCTACTACACCTACCAAGGCGGAATGCGCTCCGTGGTGTGGAACGATTGCGTGCAACTGGTAATTTACCTTCTGGGAGCTGCCCTGGCCCTGGGCTGGATTGTGACCCAATTGCCCCAAGGGTGGCAGAGTCTTTGGGAGTTTGGGCTCCAACAGGGGAAGTTTCGTTTTTTGGACTTTTCTTTTTCGTGGACCGACAAGCGGAGTTTTTGGGTCGGACTGATAGGTGGAGCGTTCTTGACCCTGGGCACTCACGGCACCGATCAAATGATGGTCCAGCGCCTGTTGAGCACGCGCCACCGGCGCGGAGCAGCTTGGGCGTTGGTGGCCAGTGGGGTGGTGGTTTGGGGGCAGTTCTTGTTGTTTTTGCTTCTAGGTGTGGCTTTGGCGGCAGGGTTTGCCTACGATCCACCGGATCAAAAACTCGCCAAGGGAGACGAAGCTTTTGCTTACTTCATCAGCCATCGCTTGCCCCAGGGTTGGGGCGTGGTGGGTCTGATGATCGCCGCCGTGTTTGCCGCCAGCATGTCCACCTTGTCCAGTTCCTTGAACGCATCGGCCACCGTCGTGGTGAGCGATTTTCTACGCCCCCGATTCCAACACGCAGACAAACAGCCCGACTGGGTCCAACTG
The DNA here is from genome assembly GCA_024279285.1 of Planctomycetota bacterium. Lineage (GTDB taxonomy): Bacteria > Planctomycetota > Planctomycetia > Pirellulales > S012-138 > S012-138. The sequence continues at coordinate 10,144 of JAJRRR010000063.1, read as the reverse complement.
AGCCGACGACTCACCGCAGGATTCGCCGCACTCCAAGTGGCCATTGCCCTGCTGGGCAGTGCGGTGGAATCGGTGGTCAACAGCGTCTTGACCGTGGCTTCGTTCACCGCCGGGGCCATGTTGGGAGTGTTCGCCTTGGGACTTTACTTTCCGCAAGTGGGAGCCCAAGCTGCTTTGGTGGGCATGGGGGTAGGATTGGGTGTGCTGGGAGCATTGTTTGCTTTCACCTCTGTGGCCTATCCGCTTTATGCCGTTTTGGGTGCTGGGGCCACGGTGGCCGCAGGCTTGGTGTGGAGCTTCTTGTTTCCTCAAGCAACCAAAACTGGGCCAAAACCATGAGCAGTACAATGCCAGTCTGGTCCTGGGCAGTGGTGGTGGCGAGCCTTTGGGGACAAGCTCCTTCGGACCTGAACCCCCTTCCTCCTCAACAGGCTGGCATGGACCCTCGCCCCCTGGAGCGAATCGCTCCTTTGGTTCGCCGCTGGATAGATCAAGGTCAGATGGCCGGGGCGGTGGTGGCCGTGGGACGCAGAGATGGTGTGGTCTATCTGAAGGCATTCGGGCATCGCCGGATCAAGCCGTCTGCCCAAAAGATGACTCCCCAGACGCTTTTTGACCTGGCTTCGCTTACCAAGCCGGTGGCCACGGCTACTTCGGTGATGATCCTGGTGGAACAGGGGGAAGTACGGCTGCACGATCCGGTGGCCCGCTACTTGCCCGAGTTTGCCCAAAACGGAAAACACCAGGTCAAAGTGCTGGACCTGTTGCTTCATCAGGGGGGCCTGGTGGCCGACAATCCCTTGAGTCACTTCCGCCACGGTCCCCAAAGGGCCTTTGAGCACATCATGGCGCTGAAGCTGCTGGACCCCCCGGGCAAGCGATTCCGTTATTCGGATGTGGGTTTTTTGGTGTTGGGCTACTTAGTGGAGCGGGTCAGCGGGCAGCCGTTGGACCAGTTTGCCCGAAAGCACATCTTTGAACCCTTGGGCATGCACCGCACGATGTTCAATCCTCCGGGAGAGCTTCGCCCTTTGGCAGCCGCTACTGAACAGCGCGAGGGACGGTGGTTGCAAGGGGAGGTGCACGATCCTCGGGCGGCGTTGTTGGGCGGGGTGGCCGGCCATGCTGGACTGTTCTCCACCGCCGAAGACCTGGCCCGATTCGCCCAAATGATGCTCCAGCATGGCCAACGCAACGGACGACGAGTGCTGGCTCCGCGCACGGTAGAGGTGATGACCCGACCACGCAGAGTTTCGGCCGGATGGCGAGCATTGGGTTGGGATGTGCAAAGCCCTTATTCGTCCAACCGCGGCGAGCTGATGAGTTCCCAGGCGTTTGGGCACGGGGGATTCACTGGCACGGCCATGTGGATTGACCCGGGCCTGGATTTGTTTGTCATCTTTTTGAGCAATCGCCTCCACCCGGACGGCCAAGGTCGGGTCAACACGCTTGCCGGGCGCATTGGCACCCTGGCTGCCGCCGCCGTTTTGGAAAAACCCTCTCCAAAGCAAAACTCCACCCAAGAAAACTCCCCCTGTAAAGCTTCCGCCTCCTTGGTGCAAGAAGTGTGGTGCGGCATTGACTCGCTGGCGGAGCAGAACATGAAACCGCTTTGGGGCAAACGGGTGGGTTTGATCACCAATCACACAGGTCGGGATCGCCTCGGGCGATCCACGGCCATGTTGTTTCACCGCCATCCTCGGGTGCGCCTGGTGGCCTTGTTTAGTCCCGAGCACGGTTTGCACGGCAAGCTGGATGTGCCCCAAATTGCCGACACCCAGGATCCCCAAACCGGGCTGAAAGTCTTCAGCCTTTACGGACGCACACGCAAGCCCACCCCGGAAATGCTGCGAGGAATAGATGTGCTGGTGTTTGACATTCAGGACATTGGAACGCGGTTCTACACTTACATTTCCACCATGAAGCTGGCCATGGAGGCGGCGTGGGAATCGGGGGTGGAGTTTGTGGTTCTGGACCGCCCCAATCCCCTGGGTGGGGAAGTGGTCGCAGGACCGGTTTTGGACCCGGGCAGGGAGTCGTTCGTGGGCTGCCATCCGCTGCCGGTGCGGCACGGCATGACCGCAGGAGAGCTGGCTTTGATGTTTCGCCAGGAGCAAAAGTGGCACTCGCTTCGGCTCCAGGTGATCCGCATGAAAAACTGGCGGCGTCGGATGTATTGGGATCAAACCCTCCTGACCTGGATCAATCCCTCGCCCAACATGCGCTCGCCGCATCAGGCTCTTTTGTATCCGGGAATCGGGCTGCTGGAGACGACCAATTTGTCGGTGGGCCGAGGGACCGACACCCCCTTTGAACTCATCGGAGCCCCTTGGCTTCCAGGCAGGCAGTTGGCCCAGTATCTGAGCCGTCGCAATCATCCCGGCTTGGGGTTCGTTCCGGTGCGATTCACTCCCAAATCCAGTCGCTACCAAGGGCAGGAGTGTTCCGGAGTGCGATTTTTGATCCTGGATCGCCGATGTGTGGAGCCGATTCGGCTGGGGCTGGACATCGCTTGGTGGCTGCGACGCCACTGCGGCAAGCACTGGGACACCAAACGCCTGGGAGTGCTGTTGGGAGATGCCTGGACCGAACAAGCCATCCTCCAAAACCGATCGCTGGAACACATCTGGCAACACGCTCAACGAGAAGCCCAAGCCTTCCAACGGCGTCGGCTGCCGTTTTTGCTTTATGAGTGATCTTTGGGGGATTTAAGGTGGTGTTTCTTGAGCCGGGTTCCAACCCGGTGGCCAGAATTGGCTCTGGGGATGGAATTGGGCCCAAATGCGACTGTAGGAAAGAAAGCCCTCCAGTTGGCGCAGTTGGGCCCCGCGCAGCGGGCCTTCTAATCCTCGTCCAGTCACCGGGTCCCAACCCGTACCACTCTGGCGATCCAACCACCGTTCCCCTTGCCAGTAGAACTCCAACACCCGAGAGCCCACGCAGCGGGAAAACACCCGGGCGGTGTAGCTTTTGGGGTCCAGCACCACCACCAGAGGCTCCCCCTGCCAGGTTTCGTTCAGACAAGGGTCTTGGCGCAGGGCCAGATCGCGCAAGCTCCACGCTCTTGCAGCCTTTCCACGCCGCAAGGCAATCACGAACACCCGACGCGGCACTTGCAAAAACTGACGCCGAAACCGCTTGGCCGTAGGCGGCAAATAGCCCACGGTGGTTTGCGGATGAGCCTGTTTCCAACGCTTCCAGGTGGTAATGACCGAGGGAATCTGTCGCAGTCGGGTTCCCCGAAGCGGACCAGCCTTAGCTTGGCCCAATATGTGGCTCCACAGGCTTCGGGTCTCCTGATCGTAAAGCACCACGCTGGACTGCCACAACATGCCTGAGACGCCCAGCGTCAGCTTTTGCTTCCCCACCCGACGGACATACACGATGCCGTTGAAACACAAGTGTCACCAAGTAGCGGCAATGGGCACCTGGCCCAAAGTGTCGTTGAACACCTCGCGTCGGGGTCCGGTGAGCGTGTTGATCGGATAAGCTCGCGCCTGGCCCTGCACCTCCACCCCCAAAACCAGATCGTTGGGATCCAGCACCTGATCGGCCTCTTGGGCGGACTTGAGGGAGATTTTCGTGATGGGCTCCATAGGGGGCAGAACCACCCGGGGCCGGAAGCCCGGGTCGGCGTTGCTCAGTTGGGCATAAAGGGGGTTGATCCCCCCGGGAGCCTGGGCCTCAGCGTCCTGAACGGCTCCTGTGTGCCAAAGTCCCCAAAGCCCTAATGCCACTCCCAGCCCGACTCCCAATGCCATCGCAATCCAAACGCGAAGGCGGAAACGCTTGCTGCGGAAAGAGCTTGCACCGGACATGGCCCCATTTCCCTCCCACTTGAAAGGACAGTCCTGCCCACGGCTTTATTCCCTTTAGCTTAAAACACTTTTCAGAAGTTTGCATCGGTTTTGGCTTGGCTTGAGAGTCCAAAGTACAATGGCACTCGTGCTTGCAAGACTCGGTGCTTTCCCACAAGGAGACGATCATGCCTGGACCTGTGCTTCCACAAGTGCACAAACAGGTGCCCTTGGGCATAGGGTTGGGACTGGTAACTTACAACTGGGGCAAGGATTGGGACTTGCCCACCTTGTTGCGTAACTGTGAGCAGACGGGCTTTGGAGCGGTGGAGTTGCGTACCACGCACCGCCACGGGGTGGAACCTTCGCTTTCTCCGGCCCAACGACGCCAGGTGGCCCAACGCTTTGCCGACTCCCCGGTAGTATTAGCCGGATTGGGCACGGCTTGTGAGTTCCACAGCCCCAATCCGGCAGTGCTGCGACGCAACTTGAAACTGGCCGAGCAGTTTGTGGTGCTGTGCCACGATGTGGGCGGAGGAGGGATCAAAGTGCGGCCTAACGCCCTGGTGCCCGGCGTGCCCCAAGAAAAAACCATCGAGCAAATCGGTCAGGCCCTGAACCGTCTGGCCCGATTCGGACATAACTACGGGGTGCAGATCCGCCTGGAAGTGCACGGACGAGGAACTTCCCGATTGCCCGTCATTGCCCAAATCCTCCAAGTGGCCGATCATCCCAACCTGACCGTCTGTTGGAACAGCAATCCCACGGACCTGGCTCCACCAGGGCTGGAAGCCAACTTCCGACTGGTGGCCAAGCGGCTCGGCCAGGTGGTCCACATCCACGATCTGATTTCCGACTACCCCTGGCTGAAACTCTTTCGGCTGCTCAAGCAGGTCCGCTACCAAGGCTGGCTGCTGGTGGAAGAAGGCCGACCCACGGCCGATCCCATCCGAGTGATGAAGTACTACCGTGCGTTATGGGAATACATGATCGCCCTGGCCTGAAAGCGGGGCGCAGAAGTTTTTTGGAAGGAGCCAGAAAGTCGGCAAGGGACGGCCGGTGGAAGCCCAGCTCGCCAATGGCAAGTGTTGTTCCGGAGCGTTCAAACACCAAAGCCACGACCGATGTTCGCCGGTGTTTGGGCTCCGGCACGCCCTGATTTTTGCACCTGACTTAACTTTTAGGAACTGCTGGCCACCGGCGCGATCTTGCGGCGTTTTGGTGCACGCGGCAAAGTCTAGGGAGCGGTTGCTACCAAGTCAGCTCCACTCCACCCACGGCAGCTTGCATGAACACAAAGCCGTTGTGGTTCAGCCTGGGAGTGCGATAGATGGAAAACACCGGATTGAACTGCTCGGTGGCCAAGGCCACACCTTCCATGAACACCACTTGGTAGCCGACATAGACAGCAAGGTTGCAGTTGATCTGCCAGGTCAAGGTGACCAGCGAATCACCGATCACTGCAGCGGCATCGTTGCGCACCAGTTCGTCGTGAATGGTGGGCGTGAAGGTTTCGTACAACCTGGTGTATTGACTCACGAAGTTCACCCCTGTGGCCACTTTGCCGTCCCAGCGCAGAATCCAGTTGGAGGAAAGCGGTGCAGTGACCATCCAGCCGAGTTGAAAGGCATAGATGTCGTTTTCGGTTTTGGTGAAGGACTCTGCTTGGATCACAGCCAGGGTGGGGGTGAGTTTATACTGTCGGGCTCGTCCCCGGTAGTAGAACTCCTCGTCCAACATGGCATAGCGCAGGCCCAACATCAGCGAGACATCAAACATCTTAAGCACCTTGCGGCGCAGAGGGTGCCACCAATTGAGTTCAAAGTTGTAAAAATCCGAGGTGAATTCCACTTCGTGCACAAAGGCTTCGTCAAACCCTGGCACCGGATCCCCATTGGGCAAGCGATACTCGGAGAACAACAGGTTGGACGGATCCAGTCGGGCGTGCAGGAAGTCCCAATCTTCCACGCCGAAGACCACTCCTTCGATGCTATCTCGCTGGCCCACCCGACGCTCCACGGCTACGCGGATTCCGTTCTCCGGTTCAAATTCAAAAGAATCGCGACTGATGGCCACCGGGCCGATGTCGTCCAGCAGGCGACGACTGAGGATGAAATAATCCGAGACATCGCGATGGATGTAGAGGTAATCGGATCGGGCACGCCACATGCCGCCAGGAACCGTTGCGGTTTCCCAGCCTTCCAGGGGGAAGTGTTCGTGGATGACTTCTTCCTCCGAGGAGAGGGGAACACCGGTGGGTGCGAAGGCGGCTGGGGCAGCAGGGAGCCAGGCTACCGGATACACGGCTGGCTGAGGGCCTCCGACCAGCGGCGTGGATTGAGATTGAGCGGGAAGGTGTATCAGGCCAATTCCGGCCCAAGCCACCACCGCACCGCACAGCGTGGTCCAAAACCGAACTGCGTTCACCGGTCAAACCTCCTTGGCAATGACTGCTTGCAAACATCAGCTACCGGGTCCCCTGACGCACGCCCCCCGGGAGCCCCGGCAGCGGCGAACCTTGGGCTAGCCTATAAAATCGGCTTAACCCTAAGGGCCACTTTGTCCATTTGCTTGGCTCCGGCAGGAAAAACCCTTGTAATCGGGCTTGCTAGCACAAGCCGCCCGTCCACTTTCAGCCTGCAAACTCCCTCCAGGAAGGAAACTTTGCCCCAATTATTCACTTTCTTCCTCTGCTAACTGGACAGCCGAGGGGCGATTGCTACAATCTTCCCCAACACTCCTGCAGCTCTCTTGTGATCGGTTCCCCCTTTGTGGTGAAAGGGTCAAGTATGGCTTCATCCCAAGCTGTGACCACCACCGAATTGGACTTTTGGCCCTGTCGCAAGGGAAAGGTCCGAGACATTTACGACTTGGGCGACCGGCTGCTGATGGTGGCTACGGATCGCATCAGTGCTTTTGACTGGGTGCTACCCACTGGAATTCCCGACAAAGGCCGAGTGCTGACCGGGCTGAGTTGCTTTTGGTTTCGTCATTTGGGCTTTCCCCATCACTTGATCAGCACCGATCTGAGTCCATTGGACTGGCCCTCGGGGTTTGACTACTCCCCCCTGGAAGGTCGGTCCATGATCGTGCGAAAAGCTCAAGTTGTGCCCGTGGAGTGTGTGGTGCGGGGTTATTTGATTGGCTCAGGCTGGAAGGACTACCAGCGGACCGGAGCGGTGTGTGGGATAGAGCTTCCCCCGGGACTACAACTAGCCCAGCAGCTTCCCGAGCCCATCTTCACTCCCGCCACCAAAGCCCAAACCGGACACGACGAAAACATCACCTTTGAACAGATGACTCAATTGGTAGGTCAGGAGCTCGCTCAACGGCTGCGGCAAGTGAGCCTGGAGCTTTATCAAAAGGGTGCCCAATGGGCCGCAGGACGAGGGATTATTATTGCCGACACGAAGTTCGAATTCGGCTTGGTGGACGGAGAGCTGATCCTGGTGGACGAGGTGCTCACGCCCGACAGCTCCCGATTCTGGCCAGAGGATCAGTATCAGGTGGGCATTTCACCACCCTCGTTTGACAAGCAGTTTGTTCGGGATTGGCTGGAGCAGACTCCCTGGGACAAAAACAGCTCGCCTCCCCCACTGCCGGATGATGTGGTCCAAAAGACACGACAAAAGTACATTGAAGCTTACGAGCGGATCACAGGCGAGCCATTCCCCTGGAAGTGAGCCGCAGGCTTGCCATGGCACGGTGCGAGGAGGGCTATTTGTGCCAAGTGTGTGGACAAGAGGTGGAGCATCTGTGGGAAAGTGAGCTGTACCTGCGTTATGTGGTAGGTTGGGTTCCTCCGGAGCGACTCCACCAGGAGCCGGAACGCCACTTGCGCTGTAGTCCTGCTCTGGCCCAGTTCATCGTGCACCCAGACTTTCCCTCGGTGGAGGTGCCGCCAGAGTTTGACAAACGCCACATGGATCCCCAATGGGTCAAGCAGCGTGAAGAGCTTCTCACTCGGGGGTGGCTGCGTCTGCGCCAACTGGCCCAAAGGACTGATGTCCCAGTGACCCAATACCCCTTGCCCGAGGTGTTGGCTCGCTGGCAGGATCCTCTAGCTTAATGAACCAGACAGACCAAGTCCTTCACGCGGCCCAATTTTGGAAGGTGAGTGTCTAGCGAGCCAGCACAAGGCCAAGACGAAGCGTTCCAACCGGGCATAAGCAAGCAGCAGATTCCGTCCGGCGAGCCCTGAGCCTTAGCTCGGAAAGGGGAAGTGCCGATTTGCTGCTTTGTGCCAACTGAAGCCGACGGCTATTGTTTGCCAGAAAAAACGCCTTTTCCTCTCTGGTGCAGAAGTATCAAACTCAAACTAAGCAATCCGCTAGCATGATGAACAAGTACCCTGGGAGGGTGCAAAAAGGGTGTTTTTTTCCATGTCAGGGCAAGTCAGCAGTGGAGGCTAAGCTGGACCAACCAGCTTGAAGCTTGTGCGGTCCGGGCCCATGCGTGCCAAAGGGCCGGCAAAGGCCAACCATCGGCTCCCTAGCTGGCTTTTCGGCTGGCCGAAGCCGAGGGATTCCGAGGCTGTGGGGCAGTTGGGGCTGAATGGAGGATTTCTCTGCGCCAGATGGGCACTTGGGGCGGAGCCACGATTCCCAAACGAACTCGGCTTCCCGTGGCTTCCAGAACCACTACCCGAATGTCTCCCGCAATGCAAATCTCCTGTCCCACCCGCCGACTCAACACCAGCATGGCTTGGCCCTCAAAAAGTGTACACATAAACACTGTGAATATATGTACACCAACGCGACACTTTGTCAAGACCGTTTGGGCCACTTTGCGAAAAAGCGTCAAACCAAAGACCGGCAAGCTGGCGGCCTATTCGGTCCAGCACACGGGTTCTTCGCCCGGACGGATTTCACCGATGGGCCAACAGGGGAGTTGGTGCTGAGCCAATTGGTGCTGGATGCTGGAAGCGTAAAAAGGGCTCACAACCAGTACGAATCCCACGCCCATGTTGAACACGCGGTACATTTCCTCGGTTTCTATTTCTCCCAAACGCTGGACCCAACTGAACACCGGCGGCACGGGCCAGGAGCCTCGGCGAAGAACCGCTTGACACCCCGGCGGAATGACCCGAGCCAGGTTCTCCGCCAGCCCTCCTCCAGTGATGTGAGCCAGCGCGTGCACGACCGATTTGACCCGATAGTGGGCCAACACAGAACGCACGGCAGGTGCGTAGATTTGAGTGGGTTCCAGCAGGGCTTCGCCCACGGTGGTGCCCAACTCGGGAACATGATTTTCCAGGTCCAGTCCGGCATGATCAAACACGACCTTGCGCACAAGCGAGTACCCATTGGAGTGCAGCCCGCTTGAGCCGATTCCCAACACCACATCTCCGGGAGCGACTGCCGAGCCATCAATACGGCGATCCTGTTCCACCACGCCCACGCAAAACCCGGCCAGATCGTAGTGGTCGGGTCCGTACAAATCGGGCATAACAGCCGTCTCTCCACCCAGGAGGGCACAGTCGGCTTGTTGGCAACCTTGGGCGATGCCTTGGACGAGTTGTTCAATCAGTTCAGGGTTGTCTCGGCCCAAGGCAATGTAGTCCAGAAAAAACAAAGGCTCGGCTCCAGTACACACGCAGTCGTTGACATTCATGGCCACCAGGTCAATGCCCACGCTGTGGTGCACTCCGGCACGCTGGGCCACCAGGAGCTTGGTGCCCACTCCGTCGGCACAGGCCACCAGCACCGGCTTGCGATAGTTGCGGGAAAACAAACAACAGTCAAAGTCCAACTGGAACAGACCGGCAAACCCCCCCGGCCACGGCACCACACGCGGCGAATGCGTGCGACGCACCAGTTGAGCCACACGCTGCATGGCCTGGGCATAACTGTCCAAGTCCACGCCGGCTTGCTTGTAAGTCCAAGCCATGAGGAGCTTCCTTGAAATACCTGAACACGAACCTTCCACAGACAGGGTTGCCCGAAGTATAACCCTCACTCTGGCAGCTCTGAACCACCCGTCGGGAAGCAGCGCCGGAGTTGTGGCCCGAACCTACATCGTTCAGAGGCAAATGCCAATTGTATCGGGCCCTGGAGCTGGGTGGGAAAGCCGACCCTTTCGGCTCCGCGAGCCTCCCTTTGCCTTCCGCTGGATTCCCTACTCCCCTGGAGTTCGTAGCCGGTTGGCTCGGGATTGTGGGTGGCATTGTGAATCATCCCACGCGGAAGGCAGACCGCTGTTGGACGGGGGACTTACCTTGGCACAAAGTGCCCTGTAAGCTCACCTGACAGAAGCGGAATCACTGCTTTGCAGGGGGCGATGATGTTAAAAGTCCATTTGAGCCTCAAGGATGTAAAAGCTGAGGAGTTGGCCGGAAGTTGGGTGGT
>JAJRRR010000062.1 GCA_024279285.1 Planctomycetota bacterium | reverse complement strand
TCCTTCAGATCAGGCCCAGCCCTAGCCTCAACGCCCGCACTCCTTGCCAGATGTTGGCCGAGCTAAGAAAGTTTGCCGACTGGGGAAACCGGCGCATTTGCACACTCTGGCCAAGCTGGAAGCGTTGGCTCGGCACAGACCAACGCGCTTGCATCCGGTTTGGAGAATTGACCGATTTAGAAAAGCGTCTTCGGGCAAAGGGAGTTTGCCATCCGTGAGGATTCTTCAGGGAGGAGAGGACCGGTGAGTCAACCGCGTCGTTTGGGTCGTGGACTGGAAGCGTTGCTGGGGCGTCCGTTTCGTAGCTCAGGGGAGCCGGAACTGGTGGCCGAAGACGCCTCGGCCAGCACCAGCGTGCCGCTGGAGCTGATTGATAGCAATCCGTTTCAGCCCCGAACGGATTTCGACCCGGAAGAACTTGAACAACTGGCCCAAAGCATCCGCCAACACGGCTTGCTGCAGCCGTTGGTGGTGCGTCGGGTGGGGGAACGGTATCAGCTCATCTCCGGAGAGCGTCGCTTGCGGGCGGCCCAGCAAGCCGGATGCACCCAAGTGCCTGTGGTCGTCCGCCAGGCAGATGACCGCCAAATGGCCGAATTGGCCTTGGTGGAAAACCTCCAACGCAAAGACCTCAACCCTCTGGAAAAAGCCGCTGCGTTCCAACGCTATTTGCAACAGTATCAATGCTCCCAGGAGGAACTGGCCTCACGGCTGGGAATTCACCGCTCCACGGTGGCCAACTTGATCCGCCTGCTGCACCTGCCCCAAAGCGTGCAACAGATGCTCCGACAGGGGGAGCTGAGCATGGGTCATGCCCGGGCCCTGCTTACCCTGGGCCAAGAGGAACAACAACTGGAGCTGGCCCGACGCGTGGTTCGAGAAGGGTTGAGCGTTCGGGCGGTGGAACGCCTGGTGCAAGAAATGCAACAAGCCTCACGCGAGGAAGAACCCCTGCTCGTGGTCGTGGACGAATCTTCCGAGGAATCCCAGTCCTCACTTCCCGACCCGGGCCAGCAGCACCTGGCCTCTTTGGAACAATCCCTGCGTATGGCCCTGGGCACGCGAGTGGAAATCCGGCAAAAGGGCCCCGGACGAGGATGCATCCTGATTCACTTCTCCTCCCACGAGGAGTTTCAACGGCTGCACCGCTATCTGTGCCACGATCCCCAAGCCCGATCAGAAGCCGCTTAGCCCAGCTTGCCCCAAGGAGCCTTTCCGGCCCAGGGGGTCTTCACGGCTGGCTCAGCTCCTGGATTTGGCGGTAGTAGGGCAAGAGGGTGTGAGAGATCAGGGCCCAAATCATCCCGATGATCACCAATCCCACCACCACCATCACCACAAACGCTCCGATGGTGCCAATGATGTGCATCATGCGGTGGACTTGGTCGTTGTAGGTTTGGGCCAGTTGGGCCATGCTCTCGGGCAACTGTCCGGACTGTTCGCCCACGGCCACCACATCCAGGAAATCGGCTGGAAACACCCCGGTGGCTTGGAGGGCTTCGGTCAAGCTGCGGCCTTGTTCAATGGCCTGCACCACAGAGGAGCTTTGTTTGAAATAGCGATGCCGCCCGGTGGCTTTCAAAGCCAAAGGGACCGCACGGCGCAGATCCATGTTGGTGTTGAGCACCAGCGACAGGGCCCAAGCCAATCGGCTCAAAGCCAGCAGTTCCAGGAAGCGTCCTAGTCCTGGTACTCGAGCCAATAGGTCTCCCAACGCCCGGGCCCAAGCCGGTCCTCGGCGTGCCCAACGCCACAGCCCCCACCCCAGCAAAAACCCTCCTACCAACACACCCAGATAGATCATGCACCCTCCTGGGCCACGAAGTCCCAGGCCTAAAATGTCCGGCAAGTCAAACATGCCGATGATCAGGATCAAAAAGCCCACCACGCCCAACGCCGCGGCCAGCTCCAGCACCGGCCAGGTGATGGCCGCCAAAAACGCCCGACGCACTTTCAGCACGGTGTCGTAGTGATCGGCCAGTTGCAGACATACTTCGGCCAAATGACCACTTTCTTCTCCCACCTGAATCAGCTCCACCACCAGTTCGGGAAACAAGCGTTGGGAGCGGAGAGCCTGATGCATGGCCTGGCCTTGCCCAAGTTGCAAGGCCACTTGGGCGGCTGCTTGGCGCAAGCCCGGGGTGGGCAAAGAGGAAGATTCGCGTTGCCAGATGCGAACCGGATCCAAACCGGCCCGAAGCGATGTCCCCACGCGACGCAACAATTCGGCCAAGTGGCGCAACGAAATCTGGGCCAACGCAACTCCCCCTTGCCTGATTCACGCTTCAAAGTCCTCAGGCCCAATATATCCGGCCCCCAGTGCTTGGAAAACCAAAGGCCCGTGGAGGGCTGGGGGAGTCGACTCGCAACTGGCGACTTGCGGCGCGTGGAGAATCGCCATTGCTTGTTTGGGCGATTGGT
>JAJRRR010000007.1 GCA_024279285.1 Planctomycetota bacterium | reverse complement strand
CCTACCAAGGATCCTTGGAAAATCATGGACCACATTGGCTATTCTTACCAAGCTGTAGCCCAAGCATACAAATGCCAACGGGCAAAAGTGGCTCTAGGCTTGCCACGTAAGATCTACGGACCGTTGAACAGGCCTTTGCGCTGGCAGCGCAATCACCGTCCCCCCCAACACCTCTTTGGTCAATATGGAAATCAGCGGATCGCACGCCATGCCTCCCCTGTGGTTATCCATGTGGGAAACATGGGGGACAGTCTGGTTGTCCGGGTTATAGCATTCCCCTCACCCGTGCTGGACAATCTTGCTCAATGTCAGAAGTTCTTGAACGACTTTCTAACACAGTTCCAGCAACACCTCCGAGGTCCCCTAGGAGGATTCTCTCAAGGGAGCACAGGCCAGAGAGGAGGTGGCCCTGGCCGTGGTCCTATTGGTGGAAGGGGGCCTAGGAACTCCCCATCCTCCCGATCCGCAACAAGAAGAACCTCCGCCGAATCTACCTCGGGTCTCAAGGCCGGGGATCGGGTTCGGGCCCGACTTCTGGAAGAAAAAACCAAAAGAGGCGGTTGGAAAGCCCAGGAGCTCTCCACAGGGCTCAGTGGAGCTATCCAAAACTGGAGAGAATGTCCCTCGGATTGGCAACCTGGTCAAGAGGTGGAGCTGGAAGTGGCCTATGTGGCTCCAAGGGAGATAAGTTTCCGCTATCGCCCCCCACGCTAGCCCAATTTGTCCCCAAGACAGCTCGCAGTTTGAGCACTCTGGCAGGGTTGGAGTGCGGTGAAGTGCGGGGAGAGGAGCCGAGGGGAAAGGCACCAAGCACGCAGGGACGAAGAAGCTAGCAACGAGAGCTTCCACCTAGTGGAACAGGGTCACGAGGTCGCTTGCTCCCAAAGGGTGAATCCCTAGAAAGCTCAGGAGCAGGGCCTTGGGCCTGGGCCGATTCGCTTGACATTAGTGCTTGCCAGGCATACAGTTGGAGCTTGACGGAGCATGTGGCCTGGGCCTGGGGACCAGCACAAGGAGAGCCAGTCGTGACCAAGAAAGACATTGTGAAGCGGATTTCCGAGCGGGTGGGCCTGCCCCAGTTGAAAACCAAAGAAGTGGTCCAGCTCACCTTTGAGGAGATCATCAACACTTTGGTGGAGGAGGGGCGGATTGAACTGCGCAACTTCGGTGTCTTCAAGGTCAAGGAGCGCAAAGCCCGAAAGGCCCGAAATCCCAAAACCGGCAACAAAGTGGATGTGCCGGCCAAGTTCGTAGTGACCTTCAAGCCGGGCAAGGAAATGGAAGAACGGGTGCGGCAGTTTGGTCAGAAACAATCAGGCCAAACATCTGTGGGCAGTCCTCCCCCGGGACCGGTAGCTTCGCCAGCTTCGGCACCGCTTCAGCCTCCTCCTTCTGCTGCTCCCTCCTCCCCCCCACAGAATCCCTCAAGTTAACCCCGCTGACGGTCCGACAATCCTTACCAACAGCACAACCGTTACGGTGCGCAAGATCGGACCCCAGGTTTGCAGACCCGAGAGCAGGACGCCTGCTGTCTTGGGCATCGGGAACACACGGAGGTACTCACCCATGCAAAAACTCCTGCTGGCATTGTTGTTGGCCCTTTCGCTGGGAGCGGCCGTTGGCTGTGTGTTGCCCGCCTATTCGGGCGATCCCGTCCGACGAACCCAACAACTCATCTTCACCTCCGAAGACTTGCGCACCATTTTGGACGAGTGGGAACGGATCTGGATGCTTGACCAGCCGAGTCATTTGAAGCCTAACCGCACTCACGGTGGGCTGATTTAAGCCCTTGAGGCACATTCTCCGAGGGTTTCCTCCCAGGCACGGGGCCCGAGGGCCCATTGTCCTTTGTTCCCACCAGCCCTATACTCTGACCAGCAAAAGCTAGCAACGATTGCACTCCTTGCACGAAGGTGCCTGCTATGAGCTATCCGGTGCCTGTGCCTGTTCACGGTGGGTTGGACGAACCGATTTGTCGCATCATCCCAGAAGAACAACGCCAAGAGTTTTTGGCTCAGGCCTCTCGCTGGTCCCAAGTGCCGGTCTCCGAAGGAGACTTGTCGGTCCTCCACCGGATCGCCGACGGAGCATTGAGTCCTTTGACTGGCCCTATGGATCGCCACACCTGGCAACAGGCGCTGGAGGAGCAAGTGCTGGTGCATGGGGGGAAGCGTTGGGCCTGGACCATCCCTCTGGCCCTACCGGTGGAAGAACAGGTAGCCAAGTCCCTGCACTTGGACCAGACGGTCGCTTTGGTCAATTCCCGAGGTGAGATCGTAGGGCGGTTGGAGATTCGGGACATATATCCTTGGGACAAACGGGCCTATTTGCGGCATGTTTATCAGACCCAGCGCACCGATCACCCAGGGGCCGACATGGTGCTGAAAAACGACGCCGCCCGAACTTGGCTGTTGGGCGGAGAGCTTTGGACGCTGCCTCAGCCCAAACATCCGGCTTTTGGAAAATACCTGCTCTCCCCCCGTGAAGTGCGCCAGCTTCTCAGCGACAAGGGTTGGGAGCGTGCGGTGGCCTTTCAGACCCGAAACCCACTGCATCGAGCCCATGAGTACGCGCTGGTTTACGGCTTGGAACAGCTTCTACGCCAGGGCTACAACGCCGGAGCGTGCTTGAACCCCCTGGTCGGCGAGACCAAATCCGACGATGTCAGCGCCGAGGTGCGCATGCGCACCTACGAGGCTCTGATTGAAAGCCGCGCTTTGGGCCAGGGGGATTCGGACCCGAGGGTTTGGGAACCCTTGGGAGAGAGCGTGCCGGATCGGGTGATCCTGGTGGCTTTGGACATGAAGATGTTCTACGCCGGTCCTAAAGAAGCAGTGATGCACGCCATCTATCGGCAAAACTACGGTTTTTCCCACATCATCATTGGGCGCAAGCATGCCGATGCCCCCTATCACGACGGCACGGCGATCTGGGGAGACTTTGATGCCCAGGCCATTTTTGACCAACTGCAAGGGGACTTGAAAATAGAGCCCTTGAAGGTGGGATTCGCCGCCTATTATGAGTCCATCGGCCGCGTGGACCTGATGGAAAACCATCCGGATGAGAAACCCCTGATGATCTCCGGCAAAGAAGTGCGTCGGGCTCTGATGGAAGGCCGACCTGTGGACCCCCGCATCATGCGACCAAGCACCGCCAGGATCCTCTCCGAAGCCCTCCGACAGAAAAGGCTCTAGCCCCCCTCTCCTGCTGGGCTTTCTTAACTTGAAAAGAGCAATCCGATGTTCCTTCGGTTCAACAAAACGCGGAAAGTCTCAATGGCCATACAACATCATCGCAGCGTTCAAGGCTCCCTGAGCATTGGCCGGAAACCAGACAAACTCAGCCCGATCTAGCTCATCCACTGAAATGGCAAAATTAAGTTGTTCACTATTCCCTACTCCCCAAGTGTTGATACCTATTAAGAAAAAACGCTCTTCTCGGTTCACCAGCAAGGGGCCTCCGCTGTTTCCCGGATTGACTGGGGCATCGTGTTGGATGTGAAGCACTTCGTAGACTTCCCGAAAAGCACTGATGTGACCATGGGTAACCGTTTGCTCAAATCCTCTGGGGCTTCCCACGGCCACGACTGGCTCACTGACTTTCAATTCGGAGGTACTTAAGCGGGGTGGTACAACAAAGTCTGTTCCCTTCTGTACTTCTTGATAGTTCACTTCCAACAGGGCCAAATCCTGCCGCTTCGCTATAGCGAAGCGCTCCACTGGCAATTGTTTTCCCGATGGAAATCTCACCACTAGCTCATAACGGATCAGCTCCGGGAGATCAAATGGATCACTAGAATAGATGCTCCCTAGGGCCAGGCAATGCCTGTTCGTGACAAGGATCAATTTTCTCCGGGTGGTTTTCCACACAAATGTGCTTCCTAAGCTTCTCCCGATGTCGTTTTGAATCACATCTTTCTCTTCCCAATAACCGCGGACGGTTTGAGCTACAAGAGGGAGAGCGCTTTTGGTTAATCCCGACGAAGAAGGGAGAGCTTCGGAAGTGGAACCCCAAAGCACCATCCCACTCATCGCTCCAAGCAATCCGATTCCACAACCGGCTAGTCGGAGTTTCATGGAAGCCGGGACAGGCTTTTTTTCCAGAAGGTCATAGAGGGCTGCGAGCAATTCCTCATGGGGTCGCCGAGAACCGGGAGGCCCAAAATAACAAACCGAAAACACAACCAAAGAAGCGATCACCAACGCCGTGCCAAGCATCCCCGAGCCCCTTTTTGCAATGGCCCTTTGTTTTTTTGCAATTTAAAGCACCCTTAGCCCTCGGGCAAGAATTTGCCTGTGCTTTCCCGCGCTGGACCAAAGCCAGGATAAACCCAGGGGCGTAAGAGGGAGGTCTCTGTTCCCAGGCGGAAGCATGAAGGAGAGCTGAGGACTACTTACGGGCCGTCGTAGAAGATTTTTCCAGCCTCTGGATCAGGTATTCCACGGCCTTTTCCAATTGGCGGTCAACGAACTTTTCTTCTTCGGAGGGGCTCTCCTCCGAGGGTGGAGAGTCTTTGTTGTCATCTTGGGAGCCGGAGGAGGGTTTGTCCGGTTTGTGATGTGGTCGGACGATGGCCACTTCGCGGCGATGCCGCAGCAGGGCCAGGAGCTCTTGGTTGGTCATTCGGATGCGGTAGCCTTCGTCGGGCATCACTCCCCAGGGATCACTGGGCTTGTCTCCCGGATGGCGATGGATGTTTTTTCCGCTGGGCCGGAAGTAGGAAGCGGTGGTGAGCTTCAGCGCGCTGCGCCCTCCCTCCAGCTCAATGATGTTTTGCACGCTTCCTTTGCCGAAGGTGCGCTCCCCGACGATCAAAGCCCGATGGTGGTCCTGCAAACAAGCCGAAACGATCTCACTGGCACTTGCACTGAAGCGATTGACCAACACGACCATAGGAAAGTCTTTCAAGGTTCCGGGAGTTTTGGCTTCCCACACGCGCTCCCGACCGTGACGATCCCGAACCGAAACAATCCGCCCGGAGGAAATGAACATATCGCACACTTCCACGGCAGCACTGAGCAGCCCGCCCGGGTTGAATCGCAAATCCAGAATCAAGGCCCGAAACTTGGGATCGGCAGTCAGTCGGGTCAGCACCCGGCGCAGCTCTTGAGCCGTCTCGGGGCCAAAGGCGGTGATGCGGACATAGGCGATCCCGCGTTGGGGATCCAGGAAGTATTCCCATTGATCCTGCTCGTTGCGGCGAACGCCCAGGACGGTTTCCAGGCGGATGATTTCCCGCGTGACAGTGATTTCCACTGGTTCTTTTTCACCCGGATGGAGCACTTTGAAGGAGACTTTGGTTCCGGGAGGGCCTTTCATCAGCCGCACGGCTTCGTCCAGACTCATTCCTTGGACTGGCTTGCCGGCAATCTCTATGATTTCGTCCCCGGCGATCACTCCGGCCCGATACGCCGGCGAGCCTACAATGGGACTTATCACCTTCAGCCGCCCTTTTTCCATGGTTACCTGAATTCCCACCCCTCCGAAGCGGCTTTCCAGTTCCGTGCGGAAGCGGTCCAGTTGCTCAGGAGGAATGTAGTTGGAGTGTGGATCTAGCTTGCGCAACACCCCCTCTATGGCCGCACGAAGCAACTCTTTGCGGTCCACGGGAGTAACATAGTTGCGCTCAATCTGATCAATCACATCCGCCAAGGTGCGAAACAGCTCATAGTATTCGTCATCTTGGGTAGCGGGAGAGGTGGACTGTTTTTGGGCCTTGGGGCTATCGGCCAGCACTCCTTTCTCAACAGCCAAAGCCCACATGCCCAAAATCGCCAGCCCAATCAGCCACTGTTGCACCCGGCGCATCACACTTCTCCCAAGAAAATAGACAAAGTAGGCAATGCAGAACTCCTACCCTGATTATAGGTCTGCTCCCACCGGTCAGCAACGCGAGCCTGATTGCTTGCATCTTGGGCCCCAGGGGAACATGATGGGAAAGCCACTAGAAGGAGTTTCCCGAGGCACTCTCCTCCGGGCAATTGCAACGGATCTGTTGCACTTAGCCAGGAAATCGGATCAGGAGGCCAAAAATGAACATGGCTAGGAAGGTTGGGATTGGGATCTGGGTTTGGGTGTTGGTAGTAGTGGTGAAGCCGGGGCTGGCTCAGTCTTCTGACAAGCTCCCCAGTTGGGTGGTTTTCCCGGAAAAAGAGTGGGTGCGAATCACCCCTGGGGAGGCCGGGCTGGACGAGCAGAAGTTTCGCCAAATTCTGGCCCAAAGCCGAGTGGGACCTGGCACTTGGGGCGGGGTGAAGATCAAGCCCGATCAATGGGGAGCTGTGCTCGTGCGCGGAGGATACCTGGTCTGGAGTTGGGGCAATCCGAAGTTCAAAACCCAATCGGCTTCGCTGGGCAAGTGTTTTACTCGGGTGGTGTTCGGTTTGGCCGTAGAAGCAGGACTGCTAGACCCGGACGAGCCCATCTACAAAACCTGGACCGGCCGCGGCCAGTTGTCCCATCCGCACAAGTATCTGGACACCGGCCACCATCGTCGGCTCACTTGGCGCCACTTGCTAGAGCACCAAGGTGGGTTTGTGCTGGAAAGCGGCTATCACTGGCGACGCCGATTCGGCAAGGTTTCTTTCCTTCGGGTGCCTCCTTGGGCTCGCTGGACCGGAGATCCGCTTTTTGACAACTACAGCCACATTCCCCCAGGAACGCGAACTTACTACAGCAGCGGCGGCTATTGGCGATTGGGCCAGGCCCTGACCGCGCTGTGGAACCAGGACTTGAAAAAGGTGCTGGACGAACGCATTTTCCGCCACTTGGGAATCCCAGCAGACCGTTGGGACTGGCTGCCCGGAAAGGTGGTTCACGACACCAAGGACTTCTATCCCGATTTTCCTGGCTACGGGGAATATGTGGACCCCCCATACGAGATCAACGGACATGTGGTCCGAGGAGGACCGGGTTGGGTGGTGATGAGTGCTGAGGATTTGGCCCGATTCGGACTGCTCATTGCCACCGGGGGCGTGTGGAAAGGCAAGCGACTCATTGGGGCCAAATGGCTGCGGGGGCACGCGGGAGTGGGCATCCATGTGGTGGCCGGGGATCCAAAAACTCTGGTGGCCATCGCCAAGATCAACACACGCGGGTTCCCCTTTGGCCAGAAGGTAGGCACCCGAGGCCACTTCTCCTTTCCCAAGGAGTTGATCACCGGCCCGGTGCAGGTAACTCCCCGCCCCCGCCCCAGTTCCTCGGGAACCTAAAACCACCCCTTGCCCAGCCTATCGGACGGTTCCAGATCAGTCCAAACAAACACAGCGGCAAACTTCAGCGGCCTGCTAAGCCGCTTTTTTGTTAGGCTTGTTTTGATTTTTGGACTTAGAAGGCCGAACAGGTTTTTTGTTCTGAGTTTTGGTTTGCTGAGATCGTTTTTTGGCAGCCTTAGATTTATTGGCCTTGGGTTTGTTTTTTGCTTTGGGTTTGTTTTGAGGCGGCTTTTTCTTGGCTGGCTTTTTCTTTTGCTTGGCAGGGGGTTTAGACTTTTGGGCTTTTTTCTTGTTGGGTTTGGCTTGAGGTTTTTTGGCTTGGGACTTGGGCTTTTTAGGTTGTTTTTTTGCCGCTGGGGGCTGCTTGGGCTTCGGAGGCGGCACCGGCTTAAGCTCTATGGCACCGATGACTTCCAACTGAGGCAACGCCTTTTTGAGCCGCTCAATGCCTTGAGGAGTCACCTGGGTCTGCCACACATATAGCCGCCGCAGGTTCTTCAAACCCTTGAGGTATTCCAACCCCTGATCGGTGATCTTGGTTCCGTAGAGGTTCAAGTACCGCAAGTTGGTCAACCCTTGCAGGTGGCGTAGTCCCTGGTCGGTAATCGCCGTGCGTTCCAGATGGAGGATTTCCAGGGACTTGAGGTGGGCCAGGTGAGCCAGCCCCTGATCGGAGACCTTGGTGCCGCGCAGGTTCAGGCTCAGCACATTTTTCAGTGCCCGAAGGTTGGCCAACACCTGATCGGTGACCAGGTCCGGCTCAATGTGCAAGGAGATGTCCAGCCGAGGATCGTTTTGAGCCACAGGCAGAACCAGACCGCCAACGCGTTCCAAGGCTTGGATGGCTTTTTGTTCTTCGGGAGATTGGCCCAAAGCGGCCGAGCTTACTCCGGCCACCAGTACGCAAAGCCCAATCCACATGCGACGCATGGCCACCTTCTCCTTGAAAGCCAGGCACAGAGGTCCCTTGGGGTTTCTCAGTTTACCCAGCTTCCCAGCCGGGTTGCAAATCCCAGAAGGCGAATCCGCTTTTGTGTTGTCAAGGCGCGGCTAGGCGATCAGCTCATGAATGACTCGTCCGTGGATGTCGGTCAGCCGGAAGTCGCGTCCGGCCCAGTGGTAAGTTAGCCGGGTATGATCAAAGCCCAGCAGATACAGTACGGTGGCGTGCAGGTCGTGCACATGCACGGGGTTTTCCACGGCGCGGAAGCCGAACTCATCGGTGGCTCCATAGACTTGGCCGCCTTTGACTCCCCCACCGGCCAGCCACATGGAGAATCCCCAGTGGTTGTGGTCCCGACCGTTGACCTTCCCGGCGTTGGCTCCCGGCTGAGGCAATTCCACCGTGGGCGTGCGGCCAAACTCTCCTCCCCAAATGATGAGTGTCTCTTCAAACAAGCCGCGTTGTTTCAGATCGTCCATCAGTGCGGCGATGGCCCGATCACACTGTTGAGCCAGGCGGCGATGGCGCACTTCCAGGTCGTCATGGTTGTCCCAGGGCTGTCCGGCTCCGTGCCACACTTGCACGAATCGCACCCCGCGTTCAATCAACCGCCGGGCGATGAGCAACTGTCGGGCTTGTACCCCAGGGCCATACTTGCGCAGCACATGCTCCGGTTCGCGTGAAACATCAAACGCTTCGGCGGCTTCGGCCTGCATGCGATAGGCCAGCTCAAAGGACTGGATTCGGGCTTCCAGCTCCGGAGCTTCGCCTTGGGTGCGGAGGTGCTCCTGGTTGAGTGCCTGGAGCATGTCCAACTGCCGTCGCTGGGCTTTAGAGCCCAGGGCCGGATTACGAATGTAGGCGATGAGTTTCTCAATGTCGGTGTGTTTGGTGTCAATGTAGGTCCCTTGATACACGCCAGGGAGGAAAGCCGACTGCCAGTTTTGGGCACCTACGACCGGATAGCCTCCTGGGCACATGGCGATAAAGGCTGGCAAGTTCTGGTTTTCGGTGCCCAGCCCGTAGGTGATCCACGAGCCCATGCTCGGTCGGACCTGTTGGCCGTGCCCGGTGTTCATCAACAGCAGGGAAGGTTCGTGATTGGGCACATCGGCGTGCATGGAACGGATCACGGCGATGTCGTCGATGTGCCGGGCGGTGTGCTGGAACAGCTCGCTGACTTCAATGCCGCTTTGACCGTACTTGCGGAACTTAAAAGGCGAAGGAAACGCCGCCCCGGTTTTGCGCTCGGTGCGCAAATTGGGCACGGGCAGCATTTTTCCGGCGTATTTGTTCAAGGCCGGTTTGGGGTCCCAGGTGTCCACATGCGAAGGTCCCCCGTTGGCAAAGATGTGAATCACCCGTTTGGCTCGGGGCCGAAAATGCGGAGGCTTGGGAGCCAAGGGGTTGGTGCTGGCGGCTTG
>JAJRRR010000006.1 GCA_024279285.1 Planctomycetota bacterium | reverse complement strand
TTCAAAGTTTGATTATATCGCCCCGGTGCTTCGGGCCAATGCGTTCTGCTCCCTTGGGCCTTCTCGTCTTGACATCCCCCGGCAGCTATGGTCCAAGAACAACGGCACGAAAAACTTTTAACCCAATTCCCACCCCTGCTTTTAAGCCCTTTGAGGTGAAGTCATGGCAACACCGGGCAACTCACTGGCCTCGTTTGACAAACAAGCCCTGCGTGAGCTGATCTTGCGTCGGGCTCTGAAACGAGGGGAGTTTGTGTTGGCTTCGGGCAAGCGGTCTTCTTACTATCTGGATTGCAAACAGGTGACCTTGCATGCCCAAGGAGCGCTGTTGGTGGCCCAAGGCATCTGGAGCTTGCTGGACCCGAACCGCGTGGATGCCGTGGGCGGCATGAGCGTGGGAGCCGATCCCATCACCGCCGCCGTAATCACCTGGGCGGCCCTGCAAGGACACGAGTTGCTAGGCTTCCTGGTACGCAAAGAGCCCAAGGGACACGGCACCAGGCGCTATCTGGAAGGCCCAGTGCAGCCCGGACAGAGATGCATCATCCTGGAAGATGTCATCACCACCGGAGGCTCCTCACTCCTGGCGGCCCGAAGGGCTCAGGAGTTCGGTTTGGAAGTGTTGGGCGTGGTGGCCATCGTGGATCGTCAGGAAGGAGGTCGGGAACAAATCCAACAGGCCGGATTTCCCTGCCAAGCCTTGCTGACGGTGGAGGAGTTGGGCGTTACGCTCCCAGACCAAGAGAGCTGAAAGGACTCACCAGGAGGAGTTTCCACGGATGGAAACCACTTTACATCGCCAGCTCAAGGCTCTTTATGCCCCTGGGGCCGAAGATCAAGAGGTGGTGGTTGGCTCCTATCGCGTGGATGCTCGTCGGGACGGAGAGCTGGTGGAGGTGCAGTTTGCTCCCTTGCACCACTTGGCCCGAAAAGCCACCGCCTTGTTGCAACAGCATTCTTTGCGCATCGTCAAACCCTGGCCCCTTCGGCGACATTTGGTACGACTCGATGCCCCGGGGGGTCGGGAACTAGGGCGCCGCTGGAGCCCACGACGCGAAGCCCTCTGGGGAGTGTTCGGCGAACTGGTCTATTTCCTGCATGTGTTTCCTCATCCGCGGTTGTGCATTGAAGTGCTGGGGTTGGTGGTGCGCCAGTGGCGCTATCCGCGGCGTCGGCCGTGTCGTTGGGGGCCGCGGCGCTATCAGATTCAAGATCAAGAACTGCTGGAAGTGTGCCAACGAGTTCTGTTGCGTCGGGCTGAAGACCTGTGGCAACTGCTGCCTGCAGAAGTGCCTGAGGTGTTTGACACGGCCACTTTGGCCCAACTGCTTAACACGCCCCGGTGGATGGCTCAGCAAATCGCCTATTGCCTGCGACGGACTGGAGCAGCCCAGCAGGTTGGAAAACGCGGCAATTGCCTCATCTATCGCGTGGCCCGACGCTGAAAGCACACCACGAGAAGCCGACACAACTTACGACTTGCAGCGGGTGAACGGATACGCTGACTGTTGTTTTGGCGACGACGCAAGTGGGTGCCGCTTCTCTCAAAACTCCCGTGGCTAAAGCCGCAGGCTCGCCGCTTGCTTTCCCCGAATCCTCTTGTTCACCGTCGCCTGGGCCAGAGAGAGCGTTTTTTGGGGGGTGGGGCATCGGGGGGTTGGAAGGGCTGTCCGTCGGGGCCGATGGTATCTTCCACGATCACTCCTTGGAGTTTGGCACCCAAGAGGTGGGCTCCGGCCAGGTTGGCTCCCCGAAGATCCGCTCCCCGAAGATCGGCCCCATCCAGGTTGGCTCCACGCAGATTGGCCTGATACAGCTTGGCTTCTCTCAAGTCGGCACCGGTCAATTCGGCCATGCTCATATCCGCTCGGCTCAGGTCGGCTCCATTCAACTGGGCTTGGACCAGTTTGGCATTGCGGAGCACGGCTTCCACCAGGTTGGCTCGTTCCAAATGAGCCTGGTTCAATTGGGCACCACTCAGGTCGGCGCCGGCCAGTTGCACTTGGGCGGCATCGGCCTGAGTAAGCCAGGTGTTGAGCATTTCGGCCCGAGTTAAGTTGGCCTTCTCTAGCCTTGCTCCTTGAAGATCGGCATTGGAGAGTTTGGCCAAGGGGAGTTGCAACCCTTGCAGATCGGCTCCGGCCAGTCGGGCTCCGCGAAGTGGGGCTTCTTTGAGCTGATCTTCCTCCAGCTCCAGGAGCACTTCTCCGGTGTGGCGGTGGCGGATTTGGACCTTTTGGGGAGGTGGAGTGGACTGGGGTTGGGGAGTTTCTGGACTGGGGGTTCGTACCCCTGTGCTGCTCCCCCAGGTCTGGCTTTGGGAAGACAGTGGATCGATGAGCAAGATAGAGGTGGTTCGGGATCGTCGGGCATTAGGAGTGGAGGTTTCCTGTTGGGCCTGACGGCGACGAATGGCCGCAATGCGGCGATGAATCTCAGCCACCCGGGCTTTGAGAATCGCCCGGTAGTTGAACACCGTTCGCTTCCGCTTGGCAAAGGGTATCAAGGCCCGATACACCTCCCGCGCCGATTGAGGACGCTGCTTGGGGTCTTTGGCCATCATGCGCCGGACCACTCGGGCCACTTCCTCCGGCACATGCGGAGCCAGTTGCCGAATGGAAACCGGCTGAAGTCGCTGATGGGCTTTCATCTTCTCCGAGACGGTGTTGCCGGGAAACGGCACGCGGCCGGTGAGCATCGTATAGAGCGTGCAGCCCAAGCTGTAGATGTCAGCCGCGGGCCCGACTTCGTAGCTGTTTCGGGTCTGCTCAGGAGCGGCATAGTCAGCCGTGCCCAAGCAGTCCTGACCAAAGATCATGGCCAGGGAGAACTCGTAGTCCTCCCGATCCAGCATGGCCAGCCCAAAGTCCAAAATCCGCACGGTCCCTTCGCGGTCTATGAGCAAGTTGGCCGGCTTGATGTCCCGATGCACAAGCCCTTGCTCGTGAGCGTGCTGGAGTCCCAGGGCCGTTTGACAGGCAATGTCACAAGCGTGGCGAGGATCAATGGCTCCCATCAGGTCAATCATTTCTTGGAGATTGATGCCAGGGACGAACTCCATGACGATGTAATGCACATCGCCGTTTCGGCCCACCTCCAAAGTGCGGATGATGTTGGGATGCTGGAGCTTCAGTCCCACGCGGCCTTCCACTTCAAATCGGGCCACCACGCCGCGTTGATCTTCAGGTGGGGTGGGGAGGAGCTTCAGGGCGACTTTTTCTCCCTTTTGGGTATCTTCGGCCAAGTAGAGCCAACCCATCCCCCCGGCTCCGATCACTTCCAGCACTTTGTAGTGCTTGACAAAAAACCCCCGGTGCCGTCCATCCAGGAGGCGTCGGGCCTGGAAGGAGGTGAGCAGACCGGCTTTGACCATGTGTCGGGCCACGCCTTGGGCCGAGCGATGGCGCAGCAGCCCCAACCGGTCCTGAGCCGCTTGAAGCCGGCGTGGATCAATCAACTGGCTTTTGCGAACCAGTTCCAGGAAAGCGTCGGCAGTGGCCGGGGCACTCATGGACGACCCGTCTTCCTGAGTGAAGGGGCCTGTGATTGTGCTCCTGTTGGGAGCTCTAGGGTGGAGTTCCCCTGAAGGTAACAACGAATGGATAAAATAGTCCAAAGCCCAGCCCCTGAGCAACTACCTCCATCTTTTATCCTGACGACCCAAAGGGAAAAACACAACTTGCTTTTTGAGGAAACTTCTCGGTGAAAGCTCATCAAAAGCGTTGGGATGCCGTGGTGGTGGGAGCCGGACACAATGGACTGGTGGCTGCCGCCCTGTTGGCCCGAGCCGGATGGCGCGTCGTGGTGGCCGAACGACGCCCCTTGCCCGGTGGGTGCGCCGTGACCGAAGAGCTTTGGCCGGGGTTTCGCATCTCTCGGGCGGCTTATGTGCTGAGCCTCTTTCCGCCGTGGTTGATTCGGGAGCTTCGGTTGAGGGAGCACGGGCTGGAGGTGCTTCCGCGCAATCCAAGCTCCCTGACCCCCTTGCCGGATGGAAAGTGTCTGGTGCTAGGGCACGATGAAGCGTTCAACCGCGCCCAGGTGGCCCAATTCTCTCCAACCGATGCCGAAGCGCTCCCCCGTTACGAAGCCTTTCTGGCCCAAGTGGCTCAAGTGCTGGAGCCCTTGTTGCAAAAGCCCGCTCCCAACCCTTGGTCCCCAGGACGCAAGCGCCCTTGGAGCCAAGTGGCCCGAGATTGGTGGGCGTTGGGCAAAATGGTTCGCCAGTTGGGTTCACTCCAAGAGGAGCTGGGTCCTGCACTCCGGTTGCTTCTAGGAGCTGCCGGACCGCTGCTGAAACGGTGGTTCCGAAGCGAACCGTTGCTAGCCACCTTGGCCACCGATGCAGTGATCGGTTCCTGCCTTTGTGTGGATTCGCCCGGAAGTGCCTATGTGTTGTTGCATCATGTATTGGGCCGAAGCGGTGGGGCATTGGGCCGCTGGGGCTATGTGCGCGGGGGAATGGGCACCCTCGGCCAAGCCCTGCTCCGTTCCGGCCAGCGCCACGGCGTCCATCTGCTGGTGCACGCACCGGTCAAAGCCATCCTCACCCGACAAGGACGCGTGGAAGGAGTGGAGCTGGAAGACGGCTCCGTGCTGGCTGCTCCGGTGGTGCTCTCCGGGGTGGATGCCCGTACCACTTTCTTGCGGCTTTTGGACCCTGGGGAATTGCCTCAAGAGTTTCGCCTCGCGGTGGAGCAGATTGACTATCGCTCGGCTTCGGCCAAGATCAATGTGGCTTTGTCGCGGCTTCCGCGTTGGGAGTGCTTGCGCCACTACCAAGGGCCCAACCCCTTGGGCGGAACCATTCACATCTGCCCTTCATTGGAATACCTGCATCGGGCCTGGGAACCATTGGCCTGGGGCCAGATGAGCCGTGAGCCAGTGCTGGAAATCACCTTCCCCAGCGCGTTGGACTCCACGCTGGCTCCCGCCGGAGCGCAGGTGATGAACATCTTCGTGCAATATGTGCCTTATCACTTGGCCGAGGGAGCTTGGGACGACCAGAAGCGCCAACAGCTTTGGCAACGCTGTCTGAAAGTGTTGCTTTCCTATGCACCCGATTTTGAGGAGTGCGTGTTGCACTACGAAGTGCTCACGCCGGCCGATCTGGAAAGCCTGCTGGGGCTAACCGGCGGAAACATTTTCCAAGGAGCCATGACTCCTGAGCAGTTGTTTTTCATGCGGCCGGTGTTGGGTTGGGCCGACTATCGCACTCCAGTGCGAGGGCTTTACTTGTGCGGTGCTGCGGCTCATCCGGGCGGAGGGGTGCTGGGGCTATGTGGCTACCTGGCGGCCCAAGCCGTCCTGCAAGACCACCCCTGGCCGGAG
>JAJRRR010000061.1 GCA_024279285.1 Planctomycetota bacterium | reverse complement strand
TGCCGGGCCGCTCGCGGAATTGGCGTCGCACGGCTTCCACCATACCCTTGGCCGCACGACCCACCGCCTTCATCGTCATGGCACAGAAGACGAAGGCCGCCATCGCTCCCAAAAACACACCCACCAGCACCTTGGGATTCATCAGCGTGGCGTCGTAATAGGTGGCAAACTGCGGAAGCGTGGCATGATGCAACGGCACTAGCTCCGCACCCGTGTCGGCAAACGCCAAATGGCGATGACCTTCTCGGGATTCCTCACGAATCAGTCCTTGGGGAATGCGGACTGGCCCTTGATCGGTGCGGAGCTTTTGCCACTTGGGAGCTAAGGTGGGATCGCGCAAATCATCCGGCATGATAAGCCACTTGCTGACCACTTGGCGCAAGGAGTTGAATTCTCCCTCATGGACTTCAATGACAAACTGATCGGCCACTTTGTACAGTCCTGGTTCCAGTTGGGCTTTGTATTTGCCCGAGGAGGTGCGTGAGACTTGGGCCACTTCGTTGCCCCAGCGCTCAAAGCCCATTCGCACCTCCTCCACATAGGCAGCCAACAGGGCCAGAGCAGTCAAGGCAGCCGAACCGATGGCGAATCCCTTGCCGGTGGCTGCGGTGGTGTTGCCCAGAGAGTCCAAAGCGTCGGTGCGACGGCGTACC
This sequence comes from Planctomycetota bacterium, assembly GCA_024279285.1. Taxonomy (GTDB): domain Bacteria; phylum Planctomycetota; class Planctomycetia; order Pirellulales; family S012-138; genus S012-138. The sequence continues at coordinate 2,720 of JAJRRR010000061.1, read as the reverse complement.
TCGGGGTCCAAACCCGACATCTGAGCATTGCCACCGGCATTGTCGGCGATGGGACCATAGGCGTCGGTGGCCAGAGTGATGCCCAGCGTGCTGAGCATTCCCACGGCGGCAATCCCCACCCCATACAGTCCCAAGGCAAAGTAGTTCATGTCATTGAAATGCCACCCGTTGGCAAACCCAAAAGCCAACAAGGTGCCGATTCCAACCACGACTACCGGGACCCAAACGCTCATCATTCCCTCGGCCACTCCGGCGATGATCACTGTCGCTGGCCCCGTGACGGCCTGAGCTGCCAGGTCTTGGGTAGGTTTGAACTCGTCGCTGGTGGAGTATTCAGTCCACTTGCCGATAATCCATCCGGCCAACAGACCCACGATGATGCTGGCCGCCACACCCGGAATGGTTCCAAAGATCAAGGTGCCTTCCACCTTGGGCATCAGCCACATGGAAAGCAGCACGGCGGCGATGACCACCCCGGCGGTGGAGGCGTTGATGCCTCGGGCCAGAGCTTTGAGCAGGGTTTTTTGGGTGGCGTCGTCCCCTTCGGTACGAACCATATAGATGCCCGCAATAGACAAGAAAATACCCACGGCCGCAATGGCCATCGGCAGAAAGAGCGTCTGAAGCTGAGCCTGAACTGGGTCGGCTCCCTCGGGAAGCAATGTTCCACTGGTGAACGCAGCCACTCCCAGTGCCGCTGTGGCCAAGATAGAGCCGCAATAGGACTCATACAAATCGGCCCCCATTCCGGCCACATCGCCTACATTGTCGCCCACATTGTCGGCGATGGTAGCAGGATTGCGTTCGTCGTCTTCCGGGATGCCTTGCTCGACCTTGCCCACCAAGTCGGCCCCCACATCCGCCGCTTTGGTGTAGATTCCCCCTCCCACACGAGCAAACAGCGCCTGGCTGCTTGCACCCATGCCGAAGCAAAGCATGGTGACGGTGATTTCCACCAGGTCCAGATGGAATCCCCAGTAGAGGATGGCAAACCACAAGGTGATGTCCAACAGCCCAAGCCCCACTACCGAAAGGCCCATCACCGCCCCGGAGCGGAAAGCGATCTGGAGTCCTTTGTTAAGCGACTGTCGGGCACCTTGAGCCGTGCGGCTGGAGGCCCAAGTGGCCGTCTTCATACCAAACCACCCGGCCAGCCCGGAGAAAAACCCGCCGGTGAGAAACGCAAACGGCACAAACACACTCTGCACGCCCAAGACAAATGCGGCATAAGCCAGCAGTGCCGAAATGACCACAAAGAACAGGGCTACAACTTTGTATTGCTGCTTGAGATAGGCGTTGGCTCCTTCGCGCACATAGCTGGCGATGGTGCGCATTTTTTCGGTGCCTTCGTCTTCTCCCATCATCTTTTTGAAAAACAGCCAAGCCTGGACCAGCGCCGCCACCGCTCCCACGAAGGCCAACAGCCAAATCAGTCCGTACTGGCTGGTCAAGGGCTGCGGCGGAGGTACTTCCCCCTGGGCCGCCCAAAGCCCTCCAGGAGCCAACACCCAACTTGCCACACACCAACCACTCAATCGCGCTGCCAGAGCCGTTTTGCGTTCCATCGTCATTTCGTTCCCGTCTGGAGGAATGAGCTTGTGCCGCCAGTGGATTTCCCAAACCAGCACACACCAGGGAAACTACCGGGGGAAATCACCCCTTGAAAAAATGGACCAACCAGATCAATTGGGCAACCTGCGCGCAACGAAGAAAGAGGCGTAGGACCGAGAGAACCAGGACACTCAGGAAACCTAATCCATTCAACTCCCGCGTTTCCTACGCCGCCGGTGGGATTAACCTCCCCATCGGGAGAGGGATACAGGGCTTGCTTGGGCATGGGTTCCTTTGCCCGATGCACTGGGAGATTGTGAAATTGGGCACGAAGTTTAGCCCATTCAGTCAAATCTTGTCAACCGCCCAAGCTGGCTGGTTTGCCTCTTTTGGGAAACACTTTCCATGCGGCACTACTGAGAGCTTTTGATCCCAGACTCTTTGAGCGGCAAAAGTCCCCCTGCCAACTTACCTCTGCATCCTACTTGCCCATGCTTGGCGACTCCTGCCCACCCACCTGGGACAGCACAGACTTCACACAAGTTAAGCCATTTTGGCCACTTAGGAACAATCCCCTTGCTTTGACAAGTATCTTCGCTAGATTAAAATCACGCCAAGTGCCGATGTTCCTAAAGTCCCAGCCCCTTGCTGGCCTTGGGACAAGGGAAATCATAGAATAAAAGGACTAAAGGACTCAAACCGTATCCCGGTCGCGGCATTCGGCCTTTCAAGCCCAAGTGCAGATTAGGTGCCCCGGCTGGGCAAGCGGAGGTTTTGCCCTCCACAGTGCACTTGTATTTTGTACAGTGCACTTTTGCATTTTGTACAGTTTTGCATCAATACATTTGCACCTGCACCGTGCACATTGAGGCTGTAGCTCAGGTGGTAGAGCAACGGACTTTTAATCCGTAGGTCCGGGGTTCGAGTCCCCGCAGCCTCATTGGGAAACGACAAGACAGCCTGTGCCAAGTAGCGACAAATTAATTGGTTATGGCAACCAATCTAAATCGGCTTATTTGTCAGCTTGTGCCAGCAAAAGTCCCGAAAAGCCAAAATCAGGTGCAACCATAGGTGGGAACCACAAAAGACAAGCAAATCCAATTTGGTTGCACCTGCATCAGCCACCTGCCGCCTGCCAGGCTTCCCTGGTGCGAAGCAACTGAATCCCC
>JAJRRR010000060.1 GCA_024279285.1 Planctomycetota bacterium | reverse complement strand
GGAAGCACCAAAGTAAAGCGGCTTGGCCGCACGGTAGGACCGTGAGCCTCTAGGAGCTTCCGCTCCGGTTCTGAAATCGCCAGCGGTGCGGAAGCACCAAAGTAAAGCGGCTTGGCCGCACGGTAGGACCGTGAGCCTCTAGGAGCTTCCGCTCCGGCGCGACTTGCGGTGCGTGGTAGTGGGCGGGGATTCTTGTTTTCGGCATTTGAGTGCAAGTGGCGGTGTCTTTCCGCATTTCCTCACTTCCCCAGCTCCCCACTGCCTCAACCCCAAAAAAACCGGCCTTCCTGAGTCCAGGTCGGCCGGCTGGTATCTGGCTGGGACGCGGAAACCGAGAGAGGCCAAACTACTTGGCTACCATTTCCTTGAGTCCCTTGAGGGCTCGCACGCGAACGGTGACGCTGGCCGGTTTGGCCGGGAAGATGCGTTCTTCTCCCGTGCGAGGGTCACGACCTTTTCGGGCGGGTCGGGCGGGCACCTTCTTGCGGACCACTTTCATCAGGCCCGGAATGGTAATCTGACCCGGCCCCCGACGACTCAAGTTCTTGCGAATCTCATCAGTGAGAGCGTCAAACACGGCGGCCACTTGTTTCTTGGTCAGTCCGGTCGCTTCGGCAATGTTGGCAAACAACTGGCTCTTGGTCGGAGGCTTCTTCTCGGTCTTGGCTGCTGCTTTCTTCTTGGCCATAGACAACACCCTTCCATGTGTAAGTGGACCGTCCAACCAGACCACGGCAGCTAGCGATGATTAAACGCCTTGGCCGAGAAAAAGCAAGTCATTTTGGGCCTAAAATGCTGAAAAAACCCAAATTTTTCCCTCTCCCGGCCTGGAGTTTCCCTGCGGCCGCTAGACCCTCGCCTGCTCAACTCCTAGGATAAGGACCAACATTGCAGCCCAGCCGCCTGCTGTTGCTGCCGTGGCCCTATTGGGAGGAGCAAACGATGGGACCCATCGGTCAGTTCCTTCAGCGACACTTCCGGCACTTCAACGCCCGAGAAACCCTGGCCGCCGCCCGAGGATGGTGCCAACTGTTGGACCAAGGTGGCAAAATGGTCCTGGCCATGGCCGGCGCCCTGAGTACCGGGGAAATTGGAGTTTCGCTGGCCGAAATGATCCGTCAGGACAAAGTGCATGCCATCTCTTGCACTGCCGCCAATCTGGAAGAAGACATCTACAACCTCGTGGCCCACGAACACTACCGCCGCGTGCCTCGCTACCAGGATCTCACTCCCGAGGACGAGCTGGAACTGTTCCGCCAAGGCTACAACCGTGTCACCGACACCTGCATCCCCGAACACGAAGCCTTCCGACGCATCGAAGCCGTGATGCTCCCCTTGGTTCAGCAAGCCGAGCGGGAAGGACGACGCCACTTTCCCTATGAATACTTCTACCAAATGATCCGCTCCGGGGAGTTGGAACGGTACTATCAGATTGACCCTCGGGACTCTTGGGTGGTGGCCGCATGTGAGAAAAACCTGCCCATCTTCACTCCTGGCTTTGAAGACTCAACCACCGGCAATGTGGTCGTTTCCTGGGTGTATGAGAAAAAGCTCCAAGGCTATTCGGCTTGGAAAACCGGCTTTGAGCAGATGGAACAACTGGCCAAATGGTACCTGGAAAACTCCGCAGAACATCCCATCGGGTTCTTCCAAATCGGCGGGGGAATCGCCGGAGACTTTGCCATCTGTGCCGTGCCCATGCTCATTCAAGACATGCGGATCAAAGTGCCCTATTGGACCTATTTCTGCCAGATCAGCGATTCTACCACCAGCTACGGCTCCTACTCGGGAGCCGTGCCCAATGAAAAAATCACCTGGGGCAAGCTGGATCCCAAGAGCCAACGCTACATGATCAACTCCGACGCTTCCATTGTGGCCCCATTGATCTTTGCCTATGTGCTGGGCTGGTAGGGCCAGAAGTTTTCGGGCCCTTGTGGCTCGTTTAGCATAAGCTAAAGGTTGCGCTGGGAAAAACGGCAACAAGCTCCTCGGAGGGCAACTGGTCCCGTGGCAACAGGTGAGCTCTAAACGGTCGGAGCCACTGTGCGTAATACCAGCATATGGATTGCCGCCGGAACGCTCGTGGGCGGAACTTTGCTCTTGTTGGACCCACCGGGCCGCCATCTGGCCTGGAACAGTTTGGCTCTTTTGGTAGGCACCTTGTTGCTGGCGGTCCCTGGTGGGGTGTTCCTGGCTTTGGCTTTGACACGCACTCGCGTGCCGGGGCGGCGGATGGCTTGGGCTTTGCTGGTGGCCAGCGTGTTGCTGCCGCTTTACTTTCACGCCGCAGGATGGTTGGCCTGGCTGGGGCCGTTTGGATGGCTGGGCAGCGGAGGAACATGGCCTTGGGGCTCCAGGCTCTTGGGAAGCGTGTGGGTACACGGACTGTATGGCATGGCCTGGGTGGCTCTGCTGGTAGCTGGTGCAGCTTGCACCCTCAATCCCCATCTGGAACTCCAAGCCTGGATGTGGCGCTCTCCCAGTCAGGTTCTTTGGCAAGTGGATGTTCCGGCTGTGGTCTCCTCCGTCGCTGCGGCAGCCGCCTGGGTGGCCACGACTACTTTGGCCGAAATCACCGTCTCTGATCTGTTTCAACTACGCACCTTTGCCGAGGAGTTCTATTTGTGGATGAGCCTCACAGCCGGAACCGAAGAAGTAGCTACCACCGTGAGTCGCACTTGGCCGGCATGGGTATGGGCCACAGGCGGGGCACTGCTGGTTGCCCACTGGATCCAAAAAGACCTTCTGGCCACCTGGGCCCAAAGCCGCTTCGCTGCCCCGGTGCTCCGCTGGGGACGAGGGCAGCTTTTTTTCTCCACGCTAGCCTGGGCACTTGTCCTGCTGATCGCCGTGGTGCCTGTGGTAGCGCTTCTTCGCCAAGCCGGGACGGAGGTATTCCAGATGCAAGGTCATTGGGTACGCCGCTGGAGCCTGGAGCAACTTGCTCTCAATGTAGCCGAGAGTTTGTGGCGGTGTCGGCAGGCGATCGGCTATTCAGCCCTGACCGCCCTGGCAGCCGCGATGATCGCCCTGGGGTTGGGAGCGGCCTTGGCTCGTTGGAGCTTGAAAAAACCTTGGTGGGTGTGGTCCTTGGGAGCCGTGCTGCTGGCCACTCCTGGGCCACTACTGGCCTGGGCCATCATCACCTTGGCAAACCGCCCCGAGTGCCCTTGGTTGGTGTGGCTTTATGACCGCACCTTGCTGGCTCCCATTGCGCTTCAGACGCTCAGGAGCTTGGGCTTGATGTTGTGGCTTGCTTGGGCCCTTTGGGCCACCGTGCCCCAGGAACTCAGAGAACAAGCCCAAGTGCTGGGCTTGGGCCCTTGGGAAACTTTCTGGCGACTGGAATTCCCCCTGCGCTGGCCAGGACTGGTGTTGGCTTTTCTGGCCGCATGGCTCATGGCCTGGAACGAACTAAGCGGAACCCTGTTGGTGCTTCCCCCTGGGGTGGACACCCTGCCGCGACAATTGTTTGGACTGCTCCATGCCCGAGTGGAAGACCAAGTGGCTGCTGTGTGCCTAGTGCTGTTTGCCGCCAGCTTCGCTCTTGGTCTGGTCCTGACCACTTGGGCAAGCCGACACTGGCAAAAGCAGTGGGCAAGCGGAGACTTGGAAAAGTGAGGGGATGGGGGAGGGAATGCGGGCCTGCAGCTTCGGCTGCGGCAGTGGAGTTCGTAGCTCACGCCTCACGAGAATGATCGCGTTTTGGGGACGAATCCGCGGACTCTTGGGCCGAAGGGGGCAACTGCGGCGGGCTAGAATCAAGCAAACTTTTCCGCACCCGCCGGGTCAACTCGTCGTCGGACCGGTTGACCCGATAAAGCGTCCACACTAGCACAGCCAAGCCCGCCAGTACCACCAGGGCACCACCAAAGATCAGCCAAGGCTGCGGTCGGGCAGGAACGGCTCGGAGCCATGTGATCTGAGGAGCCACCAACAGCGGAGCACTTTGACGGCCTAACATCCAGGCCAGTTCCTCCAGTTCCAAGAAGCGGTTGCGGTTGCGGTCTGCCAAGGCAAACACTTCGCGCAGGGCAGGGCTTTGGGCACTACGGCCATAGACATGGGCCAGTTCTTCCAGGTTGACCCGACCGTCCCCGTCCCGATCCGCTTGCTGCAAAAACTCTCGAGGCCGTTGTTTCAGTCCCAGGGTGGAACGATACGACCACAGCTTGAAAAACACTCCCCAGGCTTCCACCGGTTCGTTGACTCCTTCCCCTTGCGGAAACCCTGGCGGCAACCGAGGCGTGCAGATCACCACCGGGTAGTCGCTCACCTGTTGGCCGTGGACCAGCACTGGCACTTCGGTGCGGAGAAACACTTCCAGTTCCCAGTAGTGATCTAGGCCATAAAGTTCCCGGGAAAAAGGGCTTTCCACGGCCACCTGCACGGCCCGTTGAACCACTCCTCGGACCCGAAGCACCTTGCCTTGGAATCGTCGGGGGTAGTTCAACACGGCTTGCAGCCACAGCAGGTTGGACTCTTGTACTTGTTCCCGAATCGGACTGCCCAAGTCCACTTCTTGTTGCGGGACGACCAAAAAAGGGGCCAGCTTCTGGGCCGAGGAGTGCTTCACTGCCGCCAAGAGTTCAAAAAACGGCTCGGTGTCCGCCGCGGTCAAAGGTCCTCGGGCGCGCACCTGGTCCCAAACGCCTGCGTCCAGACGCAGTTGGGCGGAAAGTCCTGGAGGATACCAACGGAGGCGTCGGGCCACAAACACGGGCAAGGGTTGCTGAGCACTCCCGGCTTGTTTGACATACACAGCCAAGGTTTCCACCTGATGGCCGATCCCCTGGCCGGATAGCCACTTTCGGGGCACGCGTTCCACCAGCACCAAGGCTGATAATCCCACCTCACTCAGTTCCAGGCGGCATTCCCACCAGTGGTCCCGGCCGGTGAGTCGGGCCACTTCGGCTATCACTTTCCGGCGACGCACTTTTTGCAGCTTCCCTTGCAGGCGAAACACCTCGCCGCGAAACTGGTCCGGGTTCTTGGCTGCTTGAAGAAGCTGCCCTTGGGTGCGTTGGGCATATTGACGCAATTTAACACGGTCAAAACGCCGCATGGCCACCAGCAGACGCGAAAACACTTCCACTTCGGACTCATCCGGCAAGTGGCCATCTTGCACATTGTCCAGCAGACTGGCATCTACGCCCAAGAGAGCCAGAATCGCCTGGGGGGAGTCCTCCCCAGCTTGAGGCGAGAGATCGGGGATGCGGGGAGAAGGTTGGGCGAACAACTCCAGGCCCAACAGCCCGAGCATCGCCCACAGCACTGCACCGGCCTTTGTCAGCTTCAGCATTCCAGGTTTCACCTGCAAACAAACTGCTGCCCTACTGTGAATCGGTCTGGTCCGAATCATCCCCAGGAGTTTCCGCGGCCAGAGAGGATTGCAACTGTTCCAGGTGGCGTCCTATTTGAAGTTGTTCTTGTGCCGAAGGGGTTGGGCGTGGGCGATAGCCCGGGGGCAGGGTACGCCACATGACCCACACGGCCAGCGCGGCCAACACCCCTCCTGCTGCGGCAGCCACCAGCAGCACTTGCCACCAAGCAGATGTCGGCTGAGACCTGGGGCGTGGCTGCCAGCGAAAACTTCGTGCCAGAACCAAAGGAGCCGTGCGCACTGTGTCGCGGGCCAAATAAGCCCAACGCTTGTAGAAAAATCCCACCAACTCCACCGTCTCGTCCACCTCCGGCCCTGCCGGAAAACCCGATGGAAGCTCCAACACAAAAGCAATCACCGGATCGCTGGGATGTTCGTCCAATTGAAGCACCACTTGGTGCCAGCCTGGGATGTCGTATTGGTTTTCCGGAGCCTTTTGCCACTGCACCTGACGCACCCGACCGCGCAACAGCACCACTTGTCCCCGATATTGACCTGGTTGATTGAACATCTGCACAAAACTGACCGATCGGGCGTGGCTTTGCAGTTGTTCATGTGGGCTTTGGGCAGCCAGTTGCAGGAGATGGAAAAACGCTTCGTGCTCTGCCGCCCGAAACACCGTGTTGTCCCGGACTTGCTCCAACAACTGTGGCTTCACGCCAGGGAAAAAACCTTCAGGAGCCGGTTCTTGGGGATCAGCAGGGGGACTGGCCCCTGCCACCCCAATGCGCACGGCTTCCTCCCTGCCTGGGTGGCGCTGCACCGCGGCCAATCGGGTGTCAATTCCTGGCGGGGGGCCGACTTGCCGCCGTTTTAGTTCCTCCTGGCGCAAAAAAAACACCAGCAAGGCCACCAGCAGCAGGGCAAACATGCCCCAGCGAAGCGGAACCCAACCCCACGGCCCCGACCGCCCAACGGAGGTGCGAAAGTCCATCTCTCTCGGCCCTCAAGCAAATGTGCTGCTTTGATTTTATGTTGCCAAATGCCTGAAGTACAATGCACTCAGTTTGGTGTCGGGAAGAGTCTTTGAAGCGTTTCGTACCGAGGCAGAAAAATCGCCATGAACCAGCGCCACGAAGGTTCTGCTGCTGGGGGGTTTTTGCCGGGACGGCTGGTGGCATTGGACGCCTATCGGGGGCTGATCATGTTGACTTTGGCGGCGGGGGGATTTGGTTTTGCTCAAACCGCCCGAGCCTTGGGCCACTGGCCCCAAGTGGGCGAAGGCCCTTGGGCCCGACTGTGGCACGCCTTGGCTTTCCACACCCAACATCCCCCCTGGAACAGTCAGTTTTGGGTGGTGGGTTGTTCCTACTGGGACCTGATCCAGCCGGCCTTTATGTTCATGGTCGGCGTGGCCATCCCCTTCTCCTATGCCCGACGCCGCGCCGAAGGCCAAAGCACTTGGCGACTGCTTGGGCACGCCCTGTGGCGCAGCTTGGTGCTGATCGCCTTGGGTGTATTTTTGCAAACCAAAAACACCGGTTGGGAACCCAGTGGGCGGCTGCTGGTGAATGTGTTGACCCAGATTGGGCTGGGATACTTTTTCGTCGTGGTGTTGTTTTTCCTGGGAACGCTGTGGCAGGTGTTGGCATTTGTGGGCATTTTGGTCGGCTATACAGTGGCGCTGCTGGCCTGGCCGGTGCCTGAACCGTTGCCTGCAGCCGCTCAGGAAAGCATCCAGGACCTTCGGCTCTGGTTCCCGGTGGCAGCTCAGTTTGCTAAAGGGGTGAACCTGGCCGAATCGGTGGACCTGATGTGGCTGGGAAAGCCCAACCCCGGCGGCTATGCCACGCTCAACTTTGTTCCGTCCATGGCTACCATGCTCCTGGGACTCTGGGCAGGACAGCTCATGAAAGCCCAACTCCCCAATGGGGTGAAACTCCGCAGGCTCCTGTTGGGAGCCGTGACCTGCATGGTGGTGGCTCTTGCGGCCGGGTGGACCATCTGCCCGGTTGTCAAACGCATCTGGACTCCTTCGTTTGCTCTGTTCTCAGGAGCCTGGGTGCTGCTGGGATTAGCAGGGCTGTTTGCCCTCACGGAAATGCTCCAGTGGCGGCGTTGGGCCTACCCGCTGGTGGTCGTCGGAACCAATTCGCTGGCGATGTACATGATGGGCCAGTTGATGCGCCCCTGGGTGGCCAGGCAATGGCAGGTGTATCTGGGCACGGAGATATTCAGTGGTCCTTATGGTCCGGTGATACGCTCCGCGGTGGTGCTGGCCACCTTGTGGTTCTTCTGCTGGTACTTGTATCGCCACCGGCTTTTCTTCAAAGTCTAGCCTGAAGTTTTAGTGCTGGGGGGTTTGCACCAGCGTGGCCTTCCTTGGCCCAAGTTCCCAGGCTTCGCTCAGCTAGGGTTCCCAGTGGCCATCGACAGTTGGGAGAAAGCGTACCATGAGTCAACCGCTTTTCCTGGGCGTGGAAATCGGCGGCACGAAGCTTCAATGGGCCGTGGGCAGCGGAGGAGAGTTGCTGGAGGTGCACCACCGCCGGGTGCAAGCCGAAAAAGGAGCTCAAGGCATCCTGGATACCCTGGCTGCTGAAGTGCCTCTGGTGCTCCAACGCTACCGGATAGCGGCCGTAGGGGTGGGTTTTGGTGGGCCGGTGTGGCAGCAGCAGGGGCGCGTGATCACCAGCCATCAGATTGCCGGTTGGGACGATTTTCCGCTGAAACAGTGGTTTCAAGAGCACTTTGGTTTGCCCACCCTGGTGGCCAACGATTGTGACACTGCCGCCGTGGCCGAAAGCCGTTTTGGAGCCGGGCGCGGATGCTCGGTGGTGTTTTACATCACCGTAGGCTCCGGAATCGGAGGCGGACTGGTTCTGGAAGGCCGATTGTATCAAGGGCACGGACCGGCGGTGGCCGAAGTGGGTCATCTGCGACCCGGCACCCACGCTACCGAACCGGAACAAACTGTGGAATCGCTGGCCAGCGGCTGGGGCATGGCCCAACAAGCCGCACGACTCCTCCGCCAGCACCCCCAGGCAAACTCCCTCCCCTTGTGGCAACTGTGCCAAGGCCAACCGGAGAAGATTCAGGCCGAACAGCTCTTTCAGGTCTTGCCTCGGGATCCGGTGGCTCAACAGGTGGTCCAGCAAGCCACCACTGTGCTGGGTTGGGCGGTGGCTCAGGTGGTCACCTTGCTTGCCCCGGAGGTGGTCGTCCTGGGCGGAGGCGTAAGCCAAGCTCCCAAGCAGTGGTTCCTGGAACCGGTGGAGCAAGAGGCGCGGCAGTTCGTCTTTCCGCCACTTCGGGAGAGCTTTCGGGTGGTTCGGGCCCAATTGGGCCAACAGGTGGTCTTGCACGGAGCCGTGGCTCTGGCCCAGGATGCCCTCTGTGCCCAAGGAAACTAACTCCCGCCTGGTGAGGAGCGCCTATGGAACCCTATCGCCGCTCATGGGTGAACCACTTGTTTTATCACTTTGCGCGTTGGGTGTGCCGCATGCTGGTGGTGTTGTTGTTTGGGTATCGGTTCTCAGGGGCTCGAAACCTGCCCGCCCAAGGAGGAGTGTTGGTGCTGGCCAACCATCAGAGCTTTCTTGATCCCATCTTGCTCGGAGTGCCCACGCTGCGTCGGATTCACTATCTGGCCCGAGTCACGCTCTATCGCTCCTGGGTGTTTCGGGTGCTGACGGCTCCGTTGGATGTGGTCCCTTTGGACCGGAAGCGCCATTTGCTTTCGGGGCTTCGGGAGGCGTTGCGTCGTTTGCGTCAAGGGGAAGCCCTGGGGGTGTTTCCCGAGGGGCAGCGCACCTGGGACGGCTCGTTGATGCCGCTTCAGCCGGGTTTTTTGCTGTTGGCTCGTCGGGCCGGAGTGCCGCTGGTGCCGGTGGGAATTGCCGGAGCTTATGAGGTATGGCCCCGGTGGCGTCGCTGGCCGGGTCCGGGTAGGATTTGGGTTCACTATGGAGAGCCCATCCCCCCCGAACAAGTGGCCCAACTCTCCGACCAGGAGCTTTTGGCCGAAGTGGCCCGACGCATCGCCCAGTGCTTTCAGGAAGCCCAGCGAAGGCGGCAGGGGCGGGACCAGCCTCCGGCTGTGCCGAAAACCACTTGTTATGTGGACCCCCGCCCTCGCAGCTCTGCCCAAGCCAGCGTAGCTCTCGGCAAACCTCTCAAGTAGGATAGAGCAGGGCTCTGGATCAAGGAGTTGGCCATGCCTCGGCAAAACTGGCAACTGCTGGTGGCCGTAGTGCTCATCAGCCTGGTCTGCTACGCCCGAGCACGATCCATCAATCGCGTGGAATACGGCCGTATGCAGCAGGCGTTCACTCAAGCCCTGCACTACATTGAGCACTACTATGTGCGGCCTGTGAACCGTCGGGAACTGTTTGACGCCGCTATGGCAGGCATGGTGGAGAAGCTAGATCCCCACAGCGCCTATGTTCCGCCTCACCAATACACCTTTTTGCAGGAGACGATCCATCAGGAGTTTGGGGGTGTGGGGATTCAGGTGACTCGGGACGAGAAAACGGGCGTGTTGGAAGTAGTGACGCCGTTGGTGGGCACACCGGCTTACGAAGCAGGGCTGATGCCGGGCGATCAGATTTTGGCCATCGACGGGCGCGATGTGGTAGGAGCCACGCTGGAGCAGGCGGTGCAATTGATGCGAGGTCCCCCGGGTAAACCGGTCCGGCTGAAACTACGCCGACCTTCGGAAAAGCGTGAGTTTGAAAAAGTGATCGTCCGCCAGGTGATCCGAGTGCCCACGGTCCTGGGCGACCGCTACGACCTCCAGGGAAACTGGGTGTTTACTCTCCAGCCCTATCCCCACATCGGCTACATCCGCATCGTCTCTTTCAGCCAACGCACGGTGGAGGAGCTGCGCCATGCCTTGCAAGAGTGCCAGAAGGCCCAAATCAAGGGACTGATCCTGGACCTGCGCTACAATCCCGGAGGGCTGTTTGACGCCGCCGTGGGAGTGTGCGACCTGTTTTTGGAACAAGGACTGATCGTGACCACGCGTTATCGGGCTTTGGAGGATCAGGAGTTTCGGGCCACGCCGGGTGCTTTTCCCCCTTGGCCCATGGCCGTGCTGGTCAATCAGTATTCGGCCAGTGCCAGTGAAATTGTGGCTGCTTGTTTGCAAGACCACGGTCGGGCAGTGATCGTGGGCGAGCGCACTTTTGGCAAAGGGAGTGTTCAGCAGGTGTTCCCCCTGGAAGGAGAACGCAGCGCGTTGAAACTGACCATCGGCACCTACCACCGGCCCAGTGGAGCCAACATCCACCGCGAGCCCGACATGGACGAAGACGACACCTGGGGAGTGCGTCCTGATCCAGGCTACGAGGTCCCCTTGGAAGGCGAAGAACTCCAGCGAGCTTTGCAGTGGCGGCGCAAGCGGGATGTGTTTCCGCGGCAGGAGCAGGAGGACCCGTTGTACCTGGACCCTCAACTGCGTCGGGCCGTGGAAGCCATCGAGAAGCAACTTTCCTCGGATTCCAAAGCTTCCCAGGCTGTTTTGTCCAATGCGGCTGTTTGTGTCGGTTAGCCTGGAGCTGCTGGGGCACTGCCGGGGTCGGCCTGATGGGTAGCGATCCAATGATGCAATTCGGGAAAACACGAAGCCGGCCGCGGGGAAGCCAACAAGCACCAACTTCTTGACGCAAAAGGTTCCGGACCGTGCCAAAGCACATGCAGCCGCAATCGCTTCAAGGAGTCCAGAAGCATTTGCATTCTTACCGGACGCAGAAAAAGTTCCCGAAGCGAAGGATGAACCGTTGAGGATTGAAGATTGGGGAGGAGCTGGATCCAGACCAGTCCCTGGGGGCGAAGCACCCGACGCACCTGATTGAGCAGTTGCCGAGGCGACTCACACCAGTGCAAGGCGTCGCCCAACAAAACCAAATCAAACCCTTGAGAACTCAGCGGGAGCCATTCTCCTTGGGCATGCACCCAACGCACTCGCCCCCAACGCAACAAGCCCAAGTCGGCCCAATAGCCCGCCAAAGGATTCACAGCAAACCGTGTTCCCCAATGGAAGTGGTGAATCATCAGCTCGCCCAGCACCCCCAGTTGCAACACTCGGGTACGGAAGTCCCAAGGGATAAGCTGTTCCAGGGTTTGTTCCCAACCTCGGGCCCAACTGCGCAGTCGTTGGCGTTGTTCTTCCCCACAAAGAAAGGGGAAAGCGTAAGGGCTTTGGGCCACTTGGCGTGCCCAGCGGTTGAGCCGCCGTACCCAATGAGGCTTATTCCTCGGCGGCACAAACCGCGGCACGCCGTCCAGCACCGGATAGCCCCGACCACAATCCGTACAAACCAGTTGCCAGCCTCGGACCAGAAGATGCTGGTGGTCAAAAGGACAGGCCAACTGTTCCCACATGCTCAGCGCACTCCGTTGTCGGAAGGGTGGCTTCCGTGACCAAAGCGTTAAAGTAAACACACCCCGAAGCAGGGGTAAAGAGCAGTTCCCCCGCTACGAAGCGGCTGAAGCGTGGAATTTCTGGCGATACTCGGGCACTTCAATCATCGGGGGGCGTTCAATTTCTTCAATCACATACTCCTTGGGCTGATAGCGCCGTCCTTCCAGCACTTCAAACTGGCGCATCAAGGCTGGCAGTTCCTCAGCAAACTGAGCTTTGCCGTCTCGCACCAAACGCCGAATAAAAGTCCTCAGCACCCCGAAAGCCATCCGGCCCAAGGCCACCGTGTCCTGATTCCGGTGCACCCGACGGTCCAGGTCCGTTTGGGCAAACCCTTCCAGGCCCAACTTGCCATAAATGTCAATCAACATGGCCGTCTCCACGCCGTAGCCGACCGGAAACGGAATCTGCTCCAGAATGGACCGCCGCCCAGCGTACTCGCCCGAAAGAGGCTGCAAGATGAAAGCCAAGTCTGGATAGAACAGATTAAACAACGGACGGATGAGGATTTCCGTAACCCGCCCACCTCCGGTGGGCCGCAGTCCCCCGGTAAAGGCCAACGGACGGTCGTAGAAGGCTTTGACATAGTGAATGTCAGGATTTTGGATCAATGGGCCCACCAGCCCATACACAAACCGCGGATGAATGTTGTTGATGTCCGCATCAATGTAAACGATGATGTCCCCTTTGAGCAAATAGAGAGCCTTCCACAGGTTTTCGCCTTTTCCGCGTTGTTGGCCGTACTGGGGCAGGTAGTCGGAGGCCAAGTAGACATCGGCCCCGAAGCTGGCGGCGATTTCCCGGGTGCGATCGGTGCTGCCGGAGTCTATCACGGCAATCTCGTCCACCAGGGGATAGCGATCGTGCAGTTCGCTTTTCAAGATGACGATCTCTTTGCCAATGGTCAGTTCCTCGTTCAGTGCCGGCAGACACAAGGAGATGGTCAGCCCCTGTCGCT
>JAJRRR010000059.1 GCA_024279285.1 Planctomycetota bacterium | reverse complement strand
TGTTGGGGGGATCACTTTGAAGTGGACAAAGCCTTGGCCGACGATGACTACTGCCGCCGAAAACGCGAACTGCTGGAAAAGTACGACCTGCAACTGTTCGCCATCAGCAACCACCTGGTAGGCCAGGCGGTGCTGGACCGCGTGGACGAGCGGCACAAGGCCATCTTGCCCGATTATGTCTGGGGCGATGGCGATCCGGATGGAGTGAACCAACGCGCTGCTGAAGAACTCAAAGCCACCGCCCGAGCCGCCAAAAAACTGGGCGTGGAAGTGGTCAACGGGTTCACCGGCTCAAGCATCTGGCACCTCCTCTACTCCTTCCCCCCGGTGCCGGAAGAGTGGATCGAACAAGGATTTAAGCTCTTTGCCGAACGCTTCCATCCCATCTTGGATGTGTTTGCCGAGTGCGGGGTGAAGTTCGCTTTGGAAGTCCATCCGACGGAAATTGCTTTTGATCTTTACACGGCTCAACGAGCCCTGGAGGCCATAGATCACCGGGAGGAATTTGGTTTCAACTTTGATCCTAGCCACTTGCTGTGGCAGGGGGTGGATCCGGTGGAGTTTATCCGGGCATTTCCGGACCGGATTTATCATGTGCACATCAAAGACGCCATTGTCACGCTCAACGGGCGCAGCGGGATTCTTTCCAGCCACTTGAACTTTGGCGATCCGCGGCGAGGTTGGGACTTCCGCTCTCCAGGCCGAGGAGGAGTGAACTTTGAGGAGATCATCCGCGCACTGAACGAAATCGGCTACCAAGGACCGCTTTCGGTGGAATGGGAAGACAGCGGCATGGATCGGGAGTACGGGGCTCGGGACGCATGCGAGTTTGTGCGCCGCTTGGACTTCCAGCCCAGCTCGCGTGCCTTCGACGCCGCGTTCTCGGAAGATTAACGGCTACAACGCTCCCAACCCCCACGCGCGGCTTGCGAGGTGCCTCCTGCTGCTTCGGCAGGAGCTTCCACTTCGGTTCTGAAGGTCACCGGCGGTGCGGAGGCCCAAAGCGAAGTGGGAGCTTGGGCTTTGGTCTGGACTACTTGTGCACCTTTCCGGGCCGGCGCCAAAGAAGGGTGGCCGAGGAGGAGTGGGCAGCAGAGCTCGGGCTCGGTGGGGCGGAGAAGTGAGCAGCACCGGGGTTGTCTTCAACTTTGGGCAGCGCGCCCGGGGGGGCCGATTCAGACGAACTTCCCACGCGTTGAATCGTCCAGTTGATCCGAGGGTTGCCGTGTTGAGGCA
Source organism: Planctomycetota bacterium (assembly GCA_024279285.1). Lineage (GTDB taxonomy): Bacteria > Planctomycetota > Planctomycetia > Pirellulales > S012-138 > S012-138. Next base: position 4,873 of record JAJRRR010000059.1, on the reverse strand, counting down.
GGCATTGGGCCAGAAACTTTCGCGTCCGGTCGTCCAGGCGAAACACCTGTCCGTTGCCCGAGGCATCGACCGGCACCACGAAAACTGCACCGGGACGCTGGAGCAACTGGCGCAGTTGGGCCAGCGAGAGCCTTGGCACCCGGCGGTCTGAGTCCCTCTGATGAACCAGGTTCAAAGCCCTTTGGGCCGGATTGGTCTGTGGAGCGGAGGCTTGGGCAGGAGGAGAGTTAGTTTGTTGAGTCAGCATTTGTTGGAGCGTTCCTTGGGGGCGGCGATACACGAACGCCAGCCCGCGTGCGTTCAGCTCAGCGTGAATGGCTCCCAGGGCTGCGTACAGACCCTGGTTTTCCGAAGGGATGGCAGCGTTGCACACTCCCACCAGGTAGCCTTCGCGGCTGAAGAGTCCTCCTCCGCTTCGTCCGATCACAGGCTGACCAGCAGCTTGCACATTGGGCGGACCGGCAAAGCGGTCAAGCGAGGTGATCCGGCTGCGCCAAAGCGTGGGAGGACGGCCGTGATCACAACCGATGCTGACGACCGGGTCCCCTACCCGAACCCGATACCCCATCGGAGCCACCGGAGCCGCCACCACCGGCACGCCAGGGCGGATGACCAACAAGGCCAGATCGCGGCGAAGGTTGTATCCGATCAGTTGGGCTGGGATGCCTTGTGGGGCACCGGGGCCAAACAAATCCACCAGCACCTGCCCCCGACCGCGTGAGTCCCGAAACAAATGCCCACAGGTCAGCACCAACGCCTTCTCGCCTCGGGCATCAATGATCGTGCCGGAGCCAAACGAATAGCCTGAGGGATCATTCACCTTGATCCGCACACTGGCAGCCAGCAGCAGCGATTCCAGGGACTTCCCACCTGGAGGGGAGTTTGAACCCAGGTTCAACTGCCCCTCTTGGGCAGGAAATACCTGGCTGGGAGCTGGAGAAGCTTGCGTTGAGTCCGAGGGAGAGTTTTTCGGCACTCGGCCCAGCAAGGCTTGGGCTTTGCGAAACATTTGCAACAGGCGTCCTCGGGTCGTGGCTCCCACATGGCGATCCACCACCCGGCCACGGGCCAGCATCACAAAACATGGAATCTGACGCACGGCGTAGCGAGCCGCCAGTTGAGGTTGGCGGTCAATGTTAATTTTGCGGATGGGATAGCCTTCTTGGGCCAGGCGTTTCAGTACCGGTTGCATGGACCGGCAAGGGCCGCACCAATCGGCATAAAAGTCCAGCAGAACCACCTCTTGGCTGGGCACGGCGGCCACAAGCAACGCAAAACACCAAGACATGAAACCCTCCTTGGCACCCCGAGGAAGGGAAAGCCTCCTGAGTGGACAAAGGTGGGCCAAATCTAGCGACATTCCCCTTTGGGAGCAATTGCAACCGCCGTTTTTCGGCCAAAAGGATTCAACTTCCCGAGCCCAAAAGCCGAACCAATAGGAGTTTGTTTCCCTTTGCCGATCACTTAGGCTTGTTTGCTGGCGGGGCTAGCAACGCTGCTGGCCAGGCCAAGAAGTGGCTACCAAACGGTCCCAATCAATCTCTTGGCCAGGATCAAGCCGAGGCAGTTTTTCCACAGGGAACAGATGACAATACTTTTGGGCCCCGGCGGTGTTGAACACCACCACTTTTTCCTGGGGGGCGATCCAGCCTTGTTCCACCAGGCGTTTCAAGGCGGCAACGCACGCGCCGGCTTCGGGACAGAAGGAGATGCCCTCGGCGGCGGTGGCTTTGGTGGTCCAATGCAAGATTTCCTCATCCGGCACGGCCACGGCACAACCGCGGCTTTCACGAAGCACATCCAGCATCATGAAGTCTCCTACCGCCGCAGGCACCCGAATCCCGCTGGCTACTGTGTGAGCGTTTTGCACGGGTTGGGCAAAGCGTTGACCTTGTTCCCAGGCTTGCACGATCGGTGCGCATCCGGTGGCTTGGACGGCCACCATTCGGGGCAACTGCTCGCGGCGCAACAGACCCAGCGTGCGGAGTTCTTCAAACGCCTTCCACATGCCGATCAAGCCAGTGCCTCCTCCGGTCGGATAGAGAATCACATCCGGCAATTCCCAGTGGAACTGCTCGGCCAACTCCAGGCCCATGGTCTTCTTCCCCTCTAGCCGATAAGGCTCCTTGAGCGTAGAAACATCAAACCAGCCCATCGCCTCCATCCCTTGGCGCACGATGCGTCCGCAATCGGTGATGAGCCCTCGGACCAGGAAGACCCGAGCTCCGGCCAACGCGGCTTCGGCCACATTGACCTGGGGAGTGTCCTCGGGCATAAATATCCAGGCTTCCATGCCGGCCCGAGCTGCGTAGGCTGCCATAGCTCCCCCAGCGTTTCCTGCCGTGGGCACGGCCACGCGGCGAACGCCGAAGTGTCGGGCCATGGTCAAAGCCATCGCCTGGCCACGGCTTTTGAAGCTTCCGGTGGGCAGATGGGATTCGTCTTTGACCCAAAGGTGCTTCAATCCCAACTGTTCCCCCAGCTGCGGACATGCCAAAAGGGGCGTGATTCCTTCCCCCAAGCTCACCTTTTCCACCCCAGGAGGAACCGGCAGCAGCTCCTCGTAGCGCCACATGGTCGGGGGGCGTTGGGCCCAACGGTCCACACGGATCGCCCCTTGGGCTGCCTCCAGATCATAGCGCACCCAAAGTGGCCGGTCCCGATGCATGGTCAAAAGCTGATCTTTCTCAAACCGGGTGCCGTCCAGGGCAGACTCCAAATGAGAAACAAACTCGCCCATCTGCTCACTTCTCCATTTCACTTGTGCCCAGTTGCGCGACTCAATGGCCCTTATTGTGCGTTGCCCACCCTGGCATGACCAGAGTGCGGAGAAAAAGCCCCTGCTTGAGTTCTCCCAAGCCATTTGTCGCAGCTTGGAAGACCCGCGGGGGTTTTCCAGGCTGAACACTTGAAAAACTGCCAGGATAGCAAGCAAACTTGCCCCAGTCGTTGGCACCGGAATAACGATCCCTCACAGCAGAGAGTCAGAAAGTTTTTCATGTCGGCCCGAGGGTTGCTGGTGGCCCTGGTGGCACTGAGCCTGGTGGCTTGGTGGTGGCCCGAGCACTGGGGCTGGGATCCCTTTGTGGCTTCCAAGCCAGGGTTGCCTTGGTTGTTTGCGGCGGTGATGTTTTCTTTGGGGTGCTTGTTGCCTCGGGACGAAGTGCAACAGGTGGTGCGGGCTTGGCCGCAGGTGTTGGGTGGGACGGGTGTGCAGTATGGGCTGATGCCCCTGGCCGCGTGGGCTTTGGCCACCGTGGCCCAACTCCCTCAGGAGTATTTTGTGGGCGTGGTGCTTGTAGGCTGCGTGCCAGGAGCCATGGCCTCCAATGTGCTCACCTTGACCGCCCGGGGAAATGTCAGCTACTCCATCAGCTTGACCACCTTGGCCACGGTGCTTTCTCCGGTGGTGGTGCCGGTGTGCTTGTATGTGGTTTTTCGCCAAGGTCACCAGTACGCCGCTTTGTTGGCCCAAAAGGCTTTCTGGATTCTGCTCACTCAGGTCTTTGGCCCGGTGCTCTCCGGCCATCTGTTGGCCCGGTGGTTCGCATGGCTTCGCAGGCTGATGCAGTGCTTGGGCCCCTGGGTGGCTAACGGAGGGATCCTCTGGATCATTGCCACCGTGGTGGCCTTGAATCGCCCCACTCTGGCCACACGGAACGGCTCCCTGTGGCTGGTGCTGTTGGGGTTGAATGGGGTCGGGTACTTGGGCGGAGCCTTAGGCGGGTGGATGCTCCGTTTGCCTTGGCCGATGCGAAAAGCTTTGGTTTTGGAAATCGGCATGCAAAACGCGGGTTTGGGCACGGTGTTGGCCGCCCAACTGTTCCCCAACCACCCCCAGGTGCAACTGCCCGCCGCGCTCTACACCTTTGGCTGCATGTTCACCGGCGCGCTGCTGGCCGCCTGCTGGTCCCGAGGCAAACAAGAAGAAAAAGGGGCGAAGGCCAAGTGAACGGCAAGCTCCCAGCTTGAGCTGGGGGAAAGAACCGAGGGAGCGGCCTCACTAACTATGCGCCATGAGCAAGAACAAGGGCTTGTTTCCAAACGCCGCAAGTTGCGTTTCACTCACCGCGCCGGAGAGAAGTTCCTCGTGGCAGTGGCCCCCCCGGCCTAAGCTCAAGCCTGGGTTCGCCCAGTGGGATGCTGGGCTGGAGCCTAGGGGTTGTCGGGAGTGGGGAAAGCCTTGACTTGCCGAGGCAACTCAAAGCCGAGGGTTCGCCCAACAGCGACGCAAGCTTGGAAGTTTACCCACTAGCAGCAAAGAGCCTATCCGAAAGGTGCTCCAACTCCCACAATAACCGGGTGCCGTCCGGCTTTTCGGAGAGGCTCTCAACCTGTAGGCTCGCCGATTAGTATGGTGAGCATGATGCTTTATTGTGAAAATCAGCCCATGGGGAGCCGCCTGGCCTCTGTTTGACTCAAGGAGTTGGATGAACCGCTATGACAGTGGACAGTGGAGCGTTTTTGCGAGGGTTGTTTGGCCTGGAGGGACGAGTGGGTGTGGTGATAGGTGGCACGGGAGTGCTGGGTTCAGCCCTGGCCCGGGGACTGGCTTTGGCCGGAGCCACCGTGGTGGTTGCCGGTCGCAGTGCCCAGCGAGGGCAACAGTGCGCGGAGCAGATGGCCGCCCAAGGAGGTTCGGCCCTGTTTTTGCCCGTGGATGTCACTCAGCGAAGCTCCATAGAGCAGCTCCTCCAAGAGACCCTCAAGCAATTTGGCCGCGTGGACATGCTGATCAACGGAGCGGGAGTCAACTCGGCTAGCAGCTACTTTGATGTTCAGGACGAAGATTGGCAACGGGTGTTTCAGTCCAATCTGACGGCGGTTCACTGGGGCTGTCAGGTGTTTGGGCGTCAGATGAGCCGCCAGGAAG
>JAJRRR010000058.1 GCA_024279285.1 Planctomycetota bacterium | reverse complement strand
ATCAGTTGCTGGAGCAGCTTGTGGGAGCCGACGGGTCGCTGATGTCCAATCGCATCCAGTCGCTGCAAAGAACCATTGAAGCCCAAGAGCAGCGTATTGAGTTCCTCAACCAGCGGTTGGAGCGTTATCGGGAGCGCCTGTTGCGGCAGTTCATTCGCATGGAAGAAGTCATCGCGCAGATGCAAAGCAACTTGCAGTTTATCCAGGCCATTGTGCCGCTGGCCCCGCTGACGGCAGTGCAAGGAGGGGGAAGCGTCATCCCGGGCCTGTAATCGGGCTTTCCCAGGGAACTTAATCCCGGGCGCTTCCTTGTGCCGATAAGTGCAACGGCCCTCCCCATGAGTGAAGGAGTTCTCCCAGTGAATCAGCCCTCGGATGCTTACAACCAGGTGGCCCAACAGTACATGGAACACGAAGTGCTCACTGCTCCTCCGGAGAAACTCCACCTGATGCTCATCCAGGGGGCGATGCGATTTATTCGCCAGGCGCAAAGGGCTTGGGAACAAAACCAGGACGAGCTGGCGTGTGAGAGCATCATTCGGGCCCAGGAGATCCTGGGCGAGATGTTGGCCGGGTTGCGCCCTGAGCAAAACCGGCCCTTGGTCTCCAAAGTGGCAGCAGTCTACATGTTCGTCTTCCGCAGTCTCATTCAAGCTCAGCTTTCCCGAGACCAAGAAGCCCTGCAAGACGCCTTGCGTGTGTTGAGCATTGAAGAAGAAACTTGGCGTCAGGTCTGCCAGCAGTTGGCTCCCACTCGCACAGGCACCGACCAGCTCCAAACCACCCAGGACGCTTCCAGCCCTGGGACTTCTCCTGCCCCGAGTCCTTTGCCTCCTTCCCCCGAACCTGCCTCGCAACCCCCTGTGCCCGAAGGAGGCCTGAGTCTGGAAGCGTAGGGAGTTGGGCCTAGGAACCTGGCTCTTGGGCAAGCCCACAGCTTTAGCTGCGGCAGGAGAGCTGAGAGAGCATGCTTCCACTTGCACTCAACCGCCGAAACAAGAATCAGCGCCCATTTTCAGGCGTTGCAAGGCGCACGCCGCAGGTTGCAAGTCACACCTTCACTGCCGCGGAGGGGGAGGCACGCCCGGAGCAAAGGGCCAGTCGCTGGGGGGGTATTTCACCTGTTCCAGCTCTGGGGTGAGAATCTTCTGCCCCTTTTGAGCCAAGGAACGCATTGCCGCATGCAGCACTCCGGTTGTGAGCAGAGTGCGTTCCACCGGATAGGGCGCTTTGCCCGTGTGGATCATGTGCTCAATGGCCCGGACCAGATAGGCAAAGTGCAAATAGGGCTTGCCCGACTGAAGGGCAAACCAGGTGGCTTGAGTACCTAGCTTGGGTCCTTGGGCGGCAAAAGCAAACTCGTTGGCCCAACCGGTGTTCATGGCCACAGCACCCTGGAGCCCGTCGGCGTACTGGATAAGAAAGAATCGGGTGCGAGGGCCGTAGTGAGGTTGCTCGTTTCGCAGTTTGGCGTCAATGGGCTTAGCGGCTTGAGCGGCCAGTTCTTCCACCCAACGCCAAGAGTGGGGCAACTGCTGGGGCGAAGCGGCTTGTACCCATTTTACTCCACTCTCCCCCTCTCCCCGACGCTCCACCATGCACTGAAGCACTTCCAGGGCGTGGAAACCGTAGCTTTCCAGCCCTCCGTATCCGAGGCTCAGGGCCCGATGGAGCTCGGTTCCCCGAGGCACGGCCCACGGTGGCACTCGCCACGCCACCGGCAAACTGGATCCGGCCATGAAGGCAAATCCCAAGCGTTGGGCTGTCCGGTACATGGCCCAGGCGCTGGACCAGTTGTAAGAAAGATGCTTGTCGTTGAACACCGGCACGGCCTGACCCCGACGGCGAAATGTCTGCACAATCTGGTCAAAAAACCGCTTGCGAGGATATTGGACTTGTCCGGTCTTGGGGTCGTGGGGATATCGGCCGTGCTCGCCGATGCTTAGCACCCCAGCCACTTGAAGCCGCGAAGTGCCCAAGCAAAGGGCTTCTTCCACCGTGGGAGCCAAGCGAAACCCAAACTGGCGGGCAAGCTGGCGACTCATGTCCTCCGGGGGAAACTGATCCACATACATACCCACCAGTTCCAAATCTGGCCCAGGTCCCCCATCTTGCTGATAGCCTTGTAATATCTTGCCCACGATCACATCTGCGTGGGAATTTTCGTGATAAGCAGTGACAATGGCCGCCACGGGCTTTTTTCTTCGGGAGGGGGCTGCCCAAGCTCGGGCCCAAAGTCCCAGGGAAATCCCCCCGGTGCCCAAAAACCGCCGCCGCGAAAGCCTCCGCATCTTCAGACTCCTTGAGCCAACTTGCCTCCCGGCGCCTCCCCCTTTCCCTGCCATCTTGGTTTATTAGAACGCGCCCGTCAAAGTGTAAAAGGGCAGACCAGGAAACGGGACATTCGGACCGGTCAAACACTTTAGCGCAGTTACTAAATGGCTTGCGCGGCACGGGATTGAAAAAGCCAAGCCTGGCTTTAACCCCTGAGTGCAAGGAGGCGGCTATTATCGCTCTTGTCTCCCCACTCTATTCAGACAAGAGCTGGGGTGCCGAAGATCGGCCTTGTGGTACGGTTTACGGTGCTTGATGAGAAGGGCTGGTTCCTGTTTGGGCGCTTGAGCCTCAGTGGAGGCCCGGTTGTCAGCAGTGCTCCCCTCACCACTCGCTATCACCTCATCCCCACTGCTCTATCTCCCCACCGCTACCTTCCCCAGCAAAAGTTGGAAGCTTGCCATTCGGAGTAGCCGAACTGGAGCCGCAGGCTTGCCCTCGGCCCACGCTCCAGACCCCGAGGCTAAAAGTCAATATGCCACAGCCTACGCCACAATCGGCCCAGGGGACTAAAGGACCGGGGAATGCCCACCTCTAGTATAGGCGGCGGGGAGAGGTATTCGCTGCCAGGGGAAAGCTGAGGAATGCCCGGCACACCAGGCACCGGTTGCCAAGGGCCGCGGATGTAATAGGCTCCCAGTTGTCGTGTATCAGTGGGCCAGTAGGGCATGGGGCGAAAGGCTTGGAACTGGGGGCGGCTCTGGCCGCCGCTGGGACCTTGGTATTGGGCGTAGATGGGCACAATTTGGGTGGCCCCGATCCCTTGGCCCCAAATGGTCTGCCATGTGGCCACCGGAGGCACCACCACCGGCACCGGTCGTCCCCAGACCACATCTGCGTATCCGGCATGCCACTGCCGGTTGTAAGGATAGACACTGGCCTGGGGCTCAGGAGCCGGTTCGTCAGAGGGGGATTGCTCTTGGGTTTTCTGTTCCTTGGGAGCTGGGGCAGGCTCCTGTTGAGCCCAACTGCCAGCGGCCACTGCCCAAGCAACCAGCACCAAAACTAGCCGAAACCAACGCATCGCTGCTTTCCTCGGTTCAGGTGGACCGGTAAAGTTCAAGCCCCACTACTGATGAATGACCCAAGTGATCGTAAAGCCCCCAGAGGGATGGTTACGCAAATAGACATTGATGTGAGGATACAGGTACTCGTGCGGAGCCAAGGCTCCGTAGGTGATGTAGGTGTAGCCCACATAGGGCGGCACGGGCCGGGGGGTCAGATAGAGCCGGGCGGGCCATCCCCCGGCCGCTTGAGGCGGGTAATAATAGTTATAACCCACCGGTGCGTCCATCCTGGGCACCGCAGCGGTGTGAGGCGAGGTCGGTTCCTGGCCTTGTGCCACCGTCCAAGACAAGATCACCAGGGCTACAGCCAACAACCCGCTACGCATGGCTGGCTCCTTGTTGTGGTTAGGAAAAACAAGGGCCCTCCTTGGCCCTCCAATCGCCTGCTTGCGACGAATTCCTTTCCGATGAGGGGGGAGTGTGGTCGGTCCTTGTCAGGACCAAACCACCCAGCCTCCCTGACACATAATTCGGATAACCTTCCCAAGCCGAATGAACCGATTGCATTGACAAATGCCTGCCTTGCCGCACCGAGGTCCGGTTGTAGGGAAAACTCCGCTGGGAGCGGATGGAAGGAGCCGTTATAATCCCTCCACCTTGCCTGGTTTGACTGACCAGGGAAAACTCCGCTCCTAGCTCCCTCACTCGCTGGTTCTAAGAAAAACTATGGCTTCCCGAAAACGATCCGCTGAGCAGTTGGCAGCTCAAGGTCGGGACATTTCGGTCAGTGAGTTTT
>JAJRRR010000057.1 GCA_024279285.1 Planctomycetota bacterium | reverse complement strand
GAGCCAGAAAGAGGCTCTTTTCAAAATAGGTTCGTTCTTGTTCGTCCCGGCGTTCCCAAGTGCAAACCAACACTTGGCCCACCTGCTCGGCCACTTCCAGGTCCAGGTTTAAGCGGTGAGCGTCCATCTGTAGCAGCTTGACCGAGGCGACTTGGGGGTCTTGATGAGCTTGTTGGCGGATTTGCGTGGCAAGCTCTTTCAGCTCGCAAGGCATCAGCCGCACTTGGCAAGTGACATATCCGGTGGGTGAGCCGCGATGCTGGGGCACGCGAAGCACAAAGGGCCGATTTCCTTGCTGATGCTGCACCAGAGTCCATCCCCCTGGCACACGCACCGCCAGCCCATAACGCGGACACCGCACCTGATAGAACCCGGAATCACGATCCTGCGCCCATGCACCTGCTAGCCAAGTGGCCGACAAGACCAACACTCCCAACAGGCACACGCAAACCATTCGTGAAGAAGGCCAATGGCTCAAGCTCAGCGTGGAGCAGTTCCGCTTTTGGGACCGACGAGGGCATCGGAGGGGTTGTTCTGGAGAGCGCATCTTGCGGACTCACGAGGGTGGAACTAGGGCCCTTGGCGAAGGGCATCAAAGTACTCTTTGGTGTGCTGGCGGTAGTTGCGAGGGAGTCGGCGGTTGGACAGCGGGTCGGGCGTGCCGCTTTTGGCCGCTTCCACTTGCTGCTGGATGCGGTCACGCACCTGGCCTTTGAAGTTGGGGCCCAGGACCCGACCCGTGACCACGGCTGAACCTCGTTTGACTTTTACCCGGGCTCGGGAATCTACGAAGCGGTTATCCTCGGTTCGTTCTTCGGGGCGGAATCCAACTCCGCGACCACGACTTAAGCCTTCCCCAGGCTTGGCCAGACGACCCTCCCCCTGGCACATCCCCCCACGACACTGGTTCAGTGCTTCCATGAGGTCATCCAAGAGCTCGGCTTCCGCAAGTTGTTGTTCCAGTTGTTGGAGCCATTGGGCGGCGTTTTCCAGGGACTGAAGGGCTTGAGGAAGTTGACCTTCTTGAAGAGCTTGCATGGCCTGCGCTAGTTCTTGGGCCATATTTTGCACTGGCTCCAGGGAGTTTTGCTGTTGCGAAAGTTGCTGGAGTTGTTTTTCCAGTTGGGCGGCTCGGGCCATCTGGCCGGATTGCTTCAGTTGTTGAATTTGCCGGCGAAGTTGCTGGGCGAGTTGTTGTTGGGCTTGGGCCATTTGTTGGAGCTTTTCTTGGAGCTTTTGGAGCTGTTGCTGGAGTTTTTTCCGTTCCTCGGGGGAGAGGTTGCCTTGGGCCAGTTTTTGTTTGAGTTTTTCCAGTTGTTTCAAGGCTTGTTTGAAGTCGCCTTGACGCAGTGCTTGAACCAGTTTCTCCAGCGGTCCTTGTGCCAAGGAGCGGAGCTGATTGAGCTGTCGACGCAGGGCTTGGGAGGAAGCCAGTTGCTTTTTGCGTTCTTGGAGCTGGCGTTTGAGGTCATTGAGTCGGGCCAGGGACTTTTGCACCGAGGGGTTTTTCTCCCGGCGCAGTTGCTGCACGGCCTTTTCCAGTTCCTGCAACCACGGTTCGGCCCGCTTCAAGCCCTCCGCAGAAGCTCGCTGCCGACGCTGCTGAATGCGTTTTTGAAGCTGAGAGAGATGTTTGCGTATCTGTTGCTGATTTGCAGTGGTGCTGGGGCTGGCTTGAGCGGGTGGGTTTTCCCAACTGGGGAGCACCAAGGCCAGAAGCACCAAGGCTCCGGCAGGTCCCAGGGGAGCCAGCGCCCAGTGGCCCCAACGCACCGGGAACCTTTCCCGGACATCCAATCGCTGGAGCTGATAGAGGGCATCTTCCACCACGGCTTGTTCCGCTCCGGTGAGTTCTTCCCAGGGCTTTTGGCTCAGCAAGGCCCAGGCGCTGGAGATCCGCTCCTGAAGCCCGAATCGCAAGTCCACTTCCACCGCAGCAGCCAGAGCATCAGGACGACGAAGCCAACTGCCCAAAAGGGCCACCACCGTGGCTCCCACCAGTGCACCTGCGGCTACCGGGGCGGTATGTCCCTGGCCGCTCAGCCACCACAAAAACACCACTCCCACGGAAGCAGCAGCCAGAGCCACGCACCAGGACCAGGCCAACCACTTCAAGAACTGCTGAAACCACAGCCGTCGCCGCACTCGGCCCACGGCTCGCTTCAGTTGATCCATGTCTTGACTCCTGGAGGTTCAAGTACCGGCCTGGGTGCGGTGGGCCAAGGGCTTTTGCCCCCTTGGCTATTCCAAAGGCACATACACTTCCGGCTCGTAGCCAGCGGGTCGGCTGACCGAGTAGCCGAAAGTCTCTCGCATGCTCCCCACCCACAGAAGAAGGTCGTCGCGCAGCAGGAATGTCTTGGGCTTCCCCGAGGAGCTGATACACAAAGCCGGAGCAGGCAGGTTTTTCTCGTTGGTTTCACAATAGAACTCAAGCGGTTCCAGGGGCTTGCCAAAGAGGGTGACTTGAGGAGCCGGGTGGATCCGCTTTCCGGAGTATCTGAGCCACTTGCCCGCAAACCAAACGGTCATGACCCGATGATTCGGCGCAGACGGGGGAGAGAAACCCATCTTCAGAGCTGTTTCTTCCGGCAGGGTGAGATGGTGTTGGGACCCGGATATGGTCTGGACGATAACCTCCACCGGCTCGCCGTTGATAGCAATGATGGTCCAAAAAGTTCCTTTTTCAAAATACAAGGGCTGGGGACCGTTCAAAACTTCCCGAACAGTGGGGGCCACAGCGGTCAAGCCTTCTTCGGGACGCAAAGGTCCGATTTTCAGATCATGTTCCCGAAGCACTTTTTGAAGCTGTTCGTCTTCGGCCAGAGGTTCGTAGAGTTTGCGGAGGGGTTCATGTTGTTTTTCAAGTTGCTGGAGGGCCACCAGGGCAAGTACTCTGGCTCGGGCGGCTTGTTTGGCAGCCTCGTTCAGTTCCGGAACCCCGGAGCGACGATCTGATACCCACTTCCAGGTCTGGCGCTCCAGCCGTTGAAGCTCCCGCTCCAGTTTGCGCTTCTGACCCCGAAGCTGGCGGCGAACGCGCGCCGGAAGCACCGGGGCTTTGATCTGCTGATCCAATCTCTGGATTTGTGCTTGCAACTTGAACAGTTCGGAGATGCGAGACTTGCTCTGACGAAGCATTCGTTGGAACTCAACCCGAGCGTGCGAAAAGTCCCGCACCTTTTGAACCACTTCGCTCTGGGATCGGAAAAAAACCATCTCCTGAGGGAAAACCCACTTCTTGGCATACCGGTTGTAAACCAGCCCTTTGGACTTCAGGAAAGCTTCGGGATCTTTGACTTCGTCGGCTGCCAGAATCGCAGAAGCTACTCCCACGGCACTCACGACCAGAATCGTCCTCACCAGAAGCCCCCAAGAGTGGTTCTTCATTGCCGTAGCTCCCCAAGACATGGAAGTTTCCCTTGAACTCTCAACTTATTCAAAAACATTGTAATCGGCAAAACAAGTCTTTTCCGCACGAGTTGGGGGATATTGGAGCCTTGGGTCGGGGGGATCCGATGGGTTTTAGTGAGCGAATAGTGGAGGCTAGGTGCGGTATGTGGCGAGCGTTTTTTTGGGCAGTTGGGCTGTTTGTGCTGCTGTTAGGGGCCCAGTGCTTGGTGATAGAGAAAGCCCTGTTGCGTCAAAAAGTGACCCAAAACGCACCCTTGCCTTGGCTTAAGCCCCAAAAACAGGCCAAAGAACTCAACCCTCCGGATTGGGCCCCCTGGAGTTTGCTTTCCTTGGGTGCGATTACCATTTTGTACTCCATCACCATTCCTCGTCGCTCCGGCTCTTAGCCCAGGTAGGTTTCCCTCTTCTGGTGCTAGCAGCCCTGGCGCAGCCTGTCTTGACAAACCGCCTCAGGCGGCGACAATCCCTCTGTGCGTTTCCAGCATGGCTTGCCACGACAAGGAGGTCGTGTCCGTGTCGCCCAGGCTGTTCGTCTCTGCGCCGCTGCGGATCGGGGAAGTGCTCCCTCAAGCCCAACTCCTTGGAGCCAAGGAAGTCTTTTTCCGGGAAGTGAGTTTGGATGCCCGCGTCTCGGGCCCGGATACGCTCCTGGTAGTGCCGCCAGATTCCGAACTTGCACAAACTGCACGCCAACTTGCCCAATGCACGGCCGCTGCGGTGGTTTGCGAAACGCCGATGCCGCATTGGTCGGGAGTGCAATGTTTGGTGCCGGATGCTTGGGAAGCCCTGGGCCAGTTGGCCCAAGCTGTGGCCGGTTGGCCCGCCCAAGAGTTGAAGCTCATTGGTGTCTGGGGCCAAGGGTTTGCGTGTGCCACAGGGCATTTGGTGCGTCGGGTGTTGGCCACCGGGGGCATTGCCACGGGATTGGTGGGTCCGGTGGTGCATCACGATGGGCGTCGGGTGCATCGGGCATCGCCCGGTCCCCTCTACTCCCCTCAGGCGGCTCAATGGTTGGCTTTGATGGCCCAATGGGGGTGTTCGCATGCGGTGGTCCACATTGACGCTTTCTTCCCTCCCCAACGCACTCTGGCGGCTTTAGAGCTGGATGTACTGTGCGTGCCTGCGGTGAAAGGAGATTCCTGTTGGGCAAAGCAGTCGCTCCGGTTCCTCAAGCCCGAAGGCGTGCTTGTTGTCAACGCCGACGATCCGGGGGCCCGAAACTTGTTGGAACACTGGTCCGGTCCGGCTTTGACCGTAGGGATGAACTCCTGCTGGGAACTGCATGCCACCGTGGTGGAACAGCTCCCAGGCGAACAAACCTTCCTGCTCCATGCAGGTTGGGAAACCATTCCGGTACGCACACGCTACTTGGGCACCGATTATGTGGTGGCTTGTCTGTTGGCGGCTGCCACAGGGCTAGTTCATCGTCTTTCCTTGCCGGTGATTGCCCGAGGACTGGAACAACTCGACGGTGTGCCCGGATGCTTGCAAGCCGTGTGTGCCGGACAGGAGTTTACGATTCTGTTGGCTTGGCCAGAGGCCGCTTCCTCGGAGAGCTTCCGTGGCTGCCTGGAGAAAGTTTACCCCGGACAGGTGCATTGGATCCCTTGGTCCTCTGAGGCGAACGGGCACGCCTCCTCTTTGCCGTGGGTCAAGTTGCGCCGCGCCTTGCTCCAAGCGCGTGGAGGAGATTGTGTGGTGGTGGCCTTCCAGCACACAGATTCGGGGGAAGTTAAGCACCTGGGAGGCGAAATCTTACGGTGGCTGGCCTCTGCCCAACCCAAGGTCCACTTGCGCGTGGCCGCATAAAAATGCTTGCCTTTGAGTAAAGGCAGTTTTCCTGGATTCTTAAACTTGGGTGTGCTCGGCGTTAGACTGGGAGCGGGTTTTTCTTGCTCGGCTTGAGCAACTGATGTTCTCGGCCTGGCTCGGAAGGGGGCGCTTATGCGACATCGGCTCTCAACGACGGAGGACGAAGATGCGCGTGATGACTTTTGGTCTGGTGGTAGCATTGATGGGTGTGGGAGCGGGGCTGGCAAGTGCGGACCAGCCTCTTCCTTGGATACCACTGGGGGTAGAAAACCCTCAAGGTCGGGTGGTCTTTGTGGTGGCCCGAGAACCTCACTGCCGGTGGCGACTCCGCGTGCCAGAACGGGTGCTGGCCGATCCGAAGCAGTTGTTGGTGGATCATCACGGGGTGCCTTTGCAATGGCAGTGGCGCAAACCGAAAACGCTGATCGGCACCAGCACACCTGGCCAGGCGCCGGTGGCCCTGCGTGTGGAGATTCGGCCCCAGCCCTGGGGACTACAACTGCGCATGAAAGTTACCAACACTTCGGCCCAAAAGCTGGAAAATGTGGTAGCTCATGTGTGCCTGTCGCACGATTATGCAAACGGTCCGATCCGATTCCGCGATCCCCAGGCCAAGCGTAGTTTTGTCGTCACTTCTCAAGGGTTGCGTAGTTTGGCTCAATTGGGCGTGGGGCTGCGGAGCCACTTTCGTGTGCAAGGGCAGCAACCAATCGGTTTTTTCAGCTCTCCGGAGCGGCCTGAATATGTGTTCTGGGGTCGGGGATTGCGTCCCCAGGTGGTTCAAGAGCCGTGGATATGTGGTACGGACCGATCGGGGCGGTGGAGCGTGAGTGTGTTTTGGGACCAGGCAGCCGAAGTGTTCCAAAACGGCGATCAGCCTAACCGCTG
Source organism: Planctomycetota bacterium (assembly GCA_024279285.1). Lineage (GTDB taxonomy): Bacteria > Planctomycetota > Planctomycetia > Pirellulales > S012-138 > S012-138. The sequence continues at coordinate 5,155 of JAJRRR010000057.1, read as the reverse complement.
CATCCACAGCGATCCCAACTTCGGCGATCTGGAGCCTGGTGCTTCCGCTGTCCGAGTGGGAGGCGTTATGCTGATCCGCGGCGACGCCCACGCCGCTTTGCGAGCCTATCGCTGGTGGCAAAAACACCAGGGGAACGCCACTTCCCAACCCGATGGTCCCTGACCTAAACTCCCTTTAACACAAACTTCTTTCCTGGCTGGGGCGACTGAACCGTGCTGAGCCTGACCGGTTCTGGCGATTTCGTCCCGGCAAAGGATGACATGGCAAAACTCTGCCCTGAACACTTTGTCCTCTGGCCAATCGGCCGCAGGAAAAACCTTCAGAGGCGTTAGTCTCCCACACCCCCTTGTTTGTCCGAGATGAGCTTTCCGGGCACTTCTTTGGTTCCCAGGGGGCGTGCTAGCTCAGCGGAGCAAGGTCCCAAACCAGACCGGCCCCCCGGACTAACAGGCAGTCCAGAGGGCCGGCGGGGGCTGGGAAAAGGGGGTGATCTGCTTTAACGCTTCTTCTGGTGTTTGGCAATGTACTTTTTGGCAATTTCTTCTAACACTGGGGAGCGAAGGCCCACGATTCGGGCTTCTTCCAGCGCCTTTTCATATGACAGCCCGTGGTCCAGCACCCGGTGCACCAGCCAAATCGCCCCTACCCGATTGGCCGATGCACAATGGACCAGCAAGGGCCGGTTTTTGGCGTCGTTGAGCACGCGTCGGGCCAGATCAAACTTTTCATCCGTCAGCGTTCGAGGAGTGATCGGAATGTGCACATAGTTCATGCCCAACTTCTTCACCCAAGCGCCTTCGTCCCAGTCCTGTTCTCCGGCAGCTCGGAGATTCAATACGGTCTTGATCCCGTTTTCGGCTGCCGTTTTGAAGTCTTCTTTGGCTGGCTGACTGGCAAGGAAAATGTTTCCAAACACATGCAATCGTTGGACCTTCCCGCACTGATAGGGTTCCAATTTGGGCTTGCTTTGAACGGGGGGAGCCGCACGCCCCATCCCTGGCAAAGCCCAAACTACAACCAACGCGGCAAGTAGGGCACTAGTGTATCGGATCGCTCGCATGGTACAACCTCCTTTCGGGTTAAGTGGCAAGGTCCTTACTGCTGACGCTCTTGTTTTGCTTGGTGGATTTGGGTGTTCTCGGGGGTGGCGTTTTGGGGGGAGATGTTGTCGTGAGCAAAGGGGGTTGCTTGATCCCTTTGACCCTTTTGGGCAGCGGAAGAAGAGCCCGAACCGGGCCCACATGCCCCACTCATTCAGGTGGGCACGCCCAGCTTGGGCAAAATCCACATTTGCAGCGCCACCCACAGCACTAGCACTCCTGCTACAACAGCTAACTCCTTCATGATTTACCTCCGGCTTTGTGGTGATTTTTGCGTCCTCGGGCCCGGGAAGCTCCACCCAACACTTCGGCCATCAATTCCCGCCGTTCCACTCCGAAGCGTTCTTCCACACACCGCAGGATGTTTTCCAGGTGAGGCTCGGTAACTTGATAGTAGGTTCGCCGCCCTTCGCGCCGACTGGCCAGGAACCCACACCGCTGCATCAGTCGCAAGTGCTCCGAAGCCATGTGATGCGGAATGCCACAGGCTTGGGCCAGCTCTCCGACACTCAAGTCCTTTTGCAACAACAGTTGAATCATGCGCAAGCGGTGTGGATGAGCCAGCACCCGAAGACACTCAGCCGCCTGCGACAAACTTTCCAAGGGAGTGATTCGCACTGTGGTAGAAGGGGCAGGCATGGGCTTCCTCCTCCTGGTTGCTTCACATGCAAATATATCGTGAAATAACGATCTGTCAACCTCTCTGGTTTTCTTTTTTTGGAAGAAATTATTGAACCCAAGCCCCCTCAACACCAGTCGGTTGGCCGGTCGCGGTCGTTGCTCTGGTGGCTGAACGCGGCCTCTATGACCAAAGGGGGCCAAAGGAGCAAGCGCATGCCGAACCTGCACCCCAAGCCAAGCCTTGCCACAGCAGTCGCTCCCACCTGGTTGGCTCCTGGCTTTGTTGGTCGGTTCGTTGACAACCCCTTCTCTGGCCGGTCATCATGGCCACACGCAGGGCTTCTGTGTGGTCAGAAAGCCTCCTGCCCAGGTAAGACCCTAACGGCGGCTGCGCAAAAAAAGGAGAAAAAGCCATGACTTTTCCCATCAGATACACAGTGGTGCTGGTAAGCTGGCTGGGAGTGGTGCTGGTTTTTTGTGGGGCAGACCAAGCCCAGGCCCAAGAGCAGGCCCCCGTCAAGATTCTCCTGGTGGGTCATAATCCGGATCATCCCCCCGGCACCCATACCTACCTGCCCACCTGTCACCTCCTGGCTGGCTTGCTGGAAAAACATCCCGGGGTTCAGGCCACCGTCAGCAACGGCTGGCCCAAGGATTCGCAGACACTCCAAGGGGTCAAGGCTTTGGTGCTTTACAGCAGCTCGGGAGCGGAGCTCCTGCTGGACAAGCCCTACACGCCCCAGGTGAAGGAGTTGCTGGATTCGGGAGCCGGATTGGTCGTGATCCACTGGGCCACTGCTGTCAGAAAAAAGAATCTCCAGCGGTTGGGTCCCACTTGGGAAGGCTACCTGGGCGGATATTGGATCAGCAATGTAGGGCTTGCCATGGGCCGCTCCGAGGTGCGCCAGCTTCAGCCCCAGCATCCCATCTGCCGAGGGTGGAAGCCATTTACTATCTATGACGAGTTCTACCTTAATCCTCACATTGGCAAAGCCACGCCGCTTTTGGCCGTTCAGGTGCGAGGGAAATATCTGATCGTGGGCTGGGCTTACGAGCGTCCCGGGGGAGCCAGGGCCTTTGCCACTACCTTAGGCCACTTTGGACGCAACTTTGACATCCCCCAATTCCGCCGTCTGCTGCTCAACGCCATCCTGTGGACCGCCGGATGCGAAGTCCTGCCCCAAGGAGCCCTGGTGGAATGACGAGACATGCCAACTCCACCTGGGCACTTTTCTGATGCTCCGGTGAGGTTACGATTATATGGAGTGCCTCTTCCGGACCCGCTACAATTGATTGTGAAATCAAAGGACACTGCTTCAGGAGTCAGTTTGTTGATTCTTCGGTGGAATGATGTCAGAGAATAAAAGAGAAATACCGAGACTGCGTGGACTCAAAGTACGAAATTACCGTGCACTGCGGGAAGTTGAGTTCAAAGATCTCGAGCCGCTGACTGTGTTGCTTGGACCAAATGGTAGCGGGAAAACTACTGTTTTTGATGTATTTGCGTTTCTTGCAGAATGTTTTGAACAAGGGCTTCGGCGTGCGTGGGACAAACGAGGTAGAGTCAAGGAGTTAAAAACCCGAGGGGCAGATGGACCCGTCACAATTGAAATAAAATACAAAGAGCCGGACTATCCTCTTATTACCTATCACCTAAGTGTTGATGAAAAAAAAGGTGCTCCTGTGGTCGTCGAAGAGTGGTTGCAATGGCGGCGAGGACGCTACGGAAGACCTTTCCGTTTTCTTGAATACAGAGAAGGGAAAGGACGAGCCATTAGTGGAGAGCGACCTGACGAAAAAGATCGGCGAATTGAAATCCCCTTGAAACGTCCTGATTTGCTTGCAGTCAATGCACTGGGGCAACTTGAAGAACATCCCCGGGTTGCATCGCTTCGGGAATTTATAACCGGATGGCATGTTTCCTATCTAAGTGCCGATCACGCTAGAATCCAGCCGGAGGCCGGACCTCAAGAACATCTCTCTCGTACAGGGGACAATCTGGCCAATGTGATTCAATATCTCATGGAGCAACATCCAGACAGGTTGATGAAAATTATTGAAACCCTGCGCCGAAGAGTGCCGCGCATTGAGAGTGTTATTTCACAATCCATGCCCGATGGTCGTTTGCTTTTGCAAATAAAAGATGCCCCTTTCTCTCAACCGATTTTAGCACGCTTTGCTTCTGACGGTACGCTTAAGATGTTGGCATATTTGGTACTTCTGTATGATCCCGATCCTCCCTCGTTTATCGGTATCGAAGAACCTGAGAACTTCCTTCATCCTCGCATCCTCCCTGAGTTGGCTGAAGAATGTCGCATGGCTGCTTCACGCACTCAGCTTCTCGTGACTACACATTCTCCTTCCTTTGTCAATGCACTTTATCCCGAGGAAGTATGGGTGCTATGGCGTGACGAGAATGGATATACACAGGTACGACAAGTTTCGGCTATTGATAAAGTCAAACGGTTTTTCGAACAAGGCGCTCTTCTAGGCGATCTGTGGATGGAGGGACACTTTGGCGTTGGGGACCCCTTAGTCATGCATGGCGAATCCTCTACAGATGTCCTAGGAGAATAGAATACCATGACTATGTATCTGGAGTTTCTGGTTGAAGAGATGTCGATGGAAGTTTTTTTATGTACGATCTTGCCACATATCGTTCCTAGAGGCACTCTTTTCAAGGTTTACCCTTTCCAAGGCAAGCACCACCTTTTGCGAAACTTGGAGCAGCGATTGCGAGCATATGCGCAATGGATACCAAAAGACTGGCGTTTGTTTGTTGTGCTGGATTGTGATTCCGATGATTGTGTTGAGCTCAAGCAGCGATTGGAACAGATTGCATTGCGGGCTGGACTTCGGACGCGAACCTCTGCTCCCCGGTGTTGGCAGTTAGTGAATCGTATTGTTGTTGAGGAGCTTGAATCCTGGTATTTTGGAGAGTGGATAGCAGTTCGCTCCGCTTTCCCACGAGTCCCCGAAAATATCCCTCGTCAGAGGAAGTATCGCAACCCAGATGCGATTTCTGGCGGCGCAAAGGAGGCATTTGCACGTATTCTTAAGAGGTACAATTACTATAATGAAGGTCTATCCCGAATTGAGATTGCACGAAAGATCGGTGCTTTCTTTGACCCTTCACGTTGTCGGTCTGTTAGTTTTCAATGTTTTTGCAAAGCTGTGCAAGAGGCAGTTCATCTCAAACTGGATTTGTGTTGCTAGGCTTTTTATGCTTTTTGTTGTGGTTTTTGGGTTTTGCTTTATTTAAGTGAAGATTTACTGTGTTCCCTAGACTCTTTTGTAGAAAATCCGAAATGCCCTTTGTTTTCTTTAATGTTGGTGCTTGCGTTTTGGCATTAGGCTTGTTCCTTTTGAGCCCCAGGGCCCAGGCTCAACGCATGACCCCCGGCGTGAAGCCGCCTCGGGTGCGCGTGGTGCT